>JBOFJM010000188.1:0-4544 GCA_051656825.1 Kluyvera sp. | reverse complement strand
CACCTCAAGGGCAGAGTTTACTCTGCCCTTTTTTTATTCCCTTGCTGCAATCTGTGCTCTACCTCTCAAATTTTTTCTCGCTTGCAATCTGTATCTATAAAAAATTGTGATTCTGTTCATATCTATTCGCTTTAGGTCTTGTGGATGGATTTACTTTATCTAAAACACGCATATTATGAACGCATGTTTGTTAGTGAACACGTGCTCTAATAATCAGTAATGTAGTGATTAATATCCTTAACGAACTCATTTTCATGGCAACTTATTGCCAGAGGACGTGCTATGCGTGAAAAGGAATACATCGTAACCGTTGGCTCTGCCAATATGGATGTTGCAGGGTATTCGCATTCCCATTTAAATTATGCGGATTCAAATCCGGGAAAAATTAAATTCACCCCAGGCGGCGTGGGGCGCAATATTGCGCATAACCTGGCGCTATTGGGAAAACCCTCATGGCTATTGACGGCGGTCGGCAGTGATTTTTATGGTCAGTCTTTATTAGCGCAAACTAACCAATCTGGCGTTCACGTTGATAAATGTCTGGTAGTGCCCGATGAAAATACATCAAGTTATTTATCGCTACTCGATAATACCGGCGAAATGCTTGTGGCTATTAATGACATGAGTATTACCGAACATATTTCGGCTCGGTTTTTAGCTCAACACGTTGATTTTATTCGCGGTGCGAAAGTGATTGTCGCTGACTGCAATATTAGCGAAGACGCCCTGGCCTGGATTCTCGATAACGCTGGCGATGTGCCGGTCTTTGTAGACCCGGTTTCCGCGTGGAAGTGCGTAAAAATACGTGAACGTCTTGGCCAAATTCACACCCTCAAACCCAACCGCCTTGAAGCAGAAACGCTCAGCGGCATAGCGCTCTCTGGGCGGGATGACGTCGGCAAAGTCGCTCAGTGGTTTCATGCGAATGGTTTAAATCGTCTGGTGCTCAGCATGGGCGGAGACGGTGTTTATTACAGCGATATTGACGGCGAAAGCGGCTGGTCACTGCCGATAAAAACCCACGTCGTTAATGTTACCGGCGCAGGTGACGCCATGATGGCAGGGCTTGCTTCCTGCTGGATGGACGGAATGTCTTTTATTGATGCGGTTAAATTTGCGCAGGGTTGTTCATCAATGGCGCTGGCCTGTGAATATACCAACAACCCTGATTTATCTGTTGCGAATGTTACATCGTTAGTGGAGAACACAGAATGTCTGAATTAACTCTTTCCTCTGAATTATTACAAATTTCGCCAGAAGTCCAGGAAGCCTTAAAAAGTAATAAACCTATTGTCGCGCTGGAATCGACAATTATTTCTCACGGCATGCCTTTCCCGCAAAATGCGCAGACGGCAATTGAAGTTGAAGAAACAATTCGTAAACACGGCGCTGTACCTGCCACCATCGCTATTATTGGCGGTGTGATGAAAGTGGGTTTGAGTACCGATGAAATTGAATTATTAGGCCGCGAAGGGCATAACGTAATTAAAGTTAGCCGCCGTGATTTACCATTCGTGGTTGCTGCCGGTAAAAATGGTGCTACGACCGTGGCGTCCACCATGATTATTGCTGCGCTGGCAGGGATTCATGTATTTGCTACCGGCGGTATCGGTGGTGTGCACCGTGGTGCGGAACATACTTTTGATATTTCGGCAGACCTGCAAGAACTGGCGCATACCAATGTCACGGTAGTGTGTGCGGGCGCGAAATCTATTCTCGATCTGGGATTAACCACTGAATATTTAGAAACCTTCGGTGTGCCGCTGATCGGTTATCAAACAACCGCGCTGCCAGCATTTTTCTGCCGTACCAGCCCGTTTGACGTCAGCATCCGCCTCGACAGTGCAAAAGAGATTGCTCGTGCGATGGCGGTGAAATGGCAGGCTGGCCTCAACGGTGGGCTGGTGGTAGCGAACCCAATCCCGGAACAGTTTGCGATGGCTGAAGAGAGCATTAACGCAGCCATTGGCCAGGCGGTGAGAGAAGCCGAAGAGCAGGGCGTAGTCGGCAAAGAGAGCACACCGTTCCTGTTGGCGCGCGTTGCTGAACTTACCGGCGGCGACAGCCTGAAATCCAATATCCAGTTGGTGTTCAACAACGCCGTGCTGGCTTGCGAGATTGCTAAAGAGTACCAACGTCTCGCCTGATAAATCCTCACGGGCAGAGAGCTGTCGCCCGCGATACCTAAACCTGGCTTAACGCCGGGTTTCCTGGCATGAAGGGAAAATCATTATGGATATAATGAGAAGTGTGATGGGTATGGTGGTCTTACTGGCAATCGCATTTTTGCTGTCAGTAAACAAAAAACGCATTAGCTTACGTACCGTCGGGGCAGCGTTGGTGCTGCAAATCGCCATCGGTGGGATTATGCTCTATTTCCCGCCGGGCAAATGGCTGGTGGAACAGGCCGCGCTGGGCGTGCATAAAGTGATGTCTTACAGCGACGCGGGGAGCGCATTTATCTTTGGCTCGCTGGTGGGGTCAAAAATGGATGTGCTTTTTGACGGTGCGGGATTTATCTTTGCTTTCCGCGTGTTACCGGCGATCATTTTTGTTACCGCGTTGATAAGCCTGCTCTACTATATTGGCGTGATGGGGCTGCTGATCCGTATTCTCGGCGGCATTTTCCAGAAAGCGCTGAATATCAGCAAAATAGAATCGTTTGTTGCTGTCACCACCATTTTCCTCGGGCAAAACGAGATCCCGGCGATTGTGAAGCCATTTATCGACCGTCTTAACCGCAACGAACTGTTTACCGCTATTTGTAGCGGGATGGCGTCCATTGCTGGTTCTATGATGATTGGCTATGCCGGAATGGGCGTACCGATTGACTATCTGTTAGCGGCGTCATTGATGGCGATTCCAGGCGGGATCCTGTTTGCGCGAATGCTCAGCCCGGCAACGGAAGAATCACAGGTTTCGTTCGAGAATTTATCGTTCACCGAAACACCGCCGAAAAGCATTATCGAAGCGGCGGCAAGCGGTGCGATGACGGGGCTGAAAATTGCCGCCGGTGTGGCAACGGTGGTGATGGCGTTTGTGGCGATTATCGCGCTGATTAACGGCATTAACGGCGGTATTGGTGGCTGGTTCGGCTTTGGTCACGCCACGCTTGAAGGGATCTTTGGTTACGTGCTGGCTCCGCTTGCCTGGATTATGGGCGTGGACTGGTCTGATGCGACGCTTGCGGGTAGCCTGATTGGGCAGAAGCTGGCGATTAACGAATTTGTTGCCTACCTCAACTTCTCACCGTATCTCCAGACCGGCGGCGCACTGGACATGAAAACCATTGCGATTATCTCTTTCGCCCTGTGCGGTTTCGCTAACTTTGGCTCGATTGGTGTGGTGGTTGGTGCGTTTTCTGCCATTGCGCCACAGCGCGCGCCGGAAATTGCCCAGCTAGGGACGCGAGCGCTGGCGGCAGCGACACTTTCTAACCTGATGAGCGCAACGATTGCCGGTTTCTTTATTGGGCTGGCATAACATTATGGCGCGCCAGATTAGCTGGCGCGCTGCTTAATGCAATAAAGCTGTTAAATGATTTTCTGGATCCATCTCAAGCGCTAACGCCGTTAATCTTTCTTTATTTTTAATGGCGTAACCTTTTTTTTGTTTTAGTAACAAACCATCCTGTACCAACTGGGCAATTACATATAAAAAGTGGCGATAGGTCACGCCCATATATTCTGCCGCTTGCGTATGTTTTTCACTATAAAGAGAGTCATGCTGCGTTAATAAAATAAAAGCCGCAAGACGGTTCACTAACGGAAATGACTGGTTTTGCGTGAGTGAAACAATATTACGGTAATTCTTATGGCTTAATGCGATACAAAGCTGACGCAGAAATACTGCATCGTTTAATAATAATGGCCGAAATGACTTCATGGGTAACGCCAGGCACCAGCATGTTTCAATAGCCTGAACGGCGCGTGGTTCGTGCCCGGCATCAACTAACTCAATTTCGCCAATAAAGCAGGGCGCGCCAAAAAAATCAATCAGCGATACTCGCCCGTTAGCGAGCGTTGCGTACAGCTTGGCTCGCCCTCGAACCAGGTAAAACAGGTACGCCGGCTGGCTTCCCTCCCGCACGATGTAGTCCCCAGCAGCGATATGAAACAAACGGGTTTCATGCAAAACATCAATAGAAAAACACGCTTTATAATTAGAATCGCTAATGAGTTGTTGCTGGAGAAGGTCATTCTGGATTTCTTTCACGATGGTTTCCCGGTATGAGATTTCTCATATTCAGCATACGTTTTCTGTCGTTATGATTCAATCATCGACCCGCTTTAGTTTTCTTTGGTGAAGCGAAAATAACGTTACAGCGAACAGAGGGAATAAGAAATGGCAAGAACAAAAATTATTCTTGATTGCGATCCAGGGCATGATGATGCGATTGCAATGATGATGGCAGCGAAACATCCTGCCATAGATTTGTTGGGTATTACTATCGTGGCAGGAAATCAAACGCTGGATAAAACATTGGTCAATGGATTAAATGTTTGTCAGAAACTCAATATTAATGTCCCGGTTTATGCCGGAAT
>JBOFJM010000187.1:0-1990 GCA_051656825.1 Kluyvera sp. | reverse complement strand
ACCTGCACACAATGGTGTTCGTCTACCGCTAGTGCTCCTTGTGCGCCCAGCGACACCACGACTCGGCGGGCTTTACCATTGCGTACGATCTCAAGCGCAGCGTTGCGGACATCATCAGGCTGTATCAATTCACGTTGTACTAACGCGCTTAACTCTTTTTGGTTCGGTTTCACCAACTCAATTTGGCCTAGTGCCAATGCAGCATTTAATGCTTCACCGGAGCTATCAATAATGCAGCGTAATCCGTGTTGCTGGGCCGCTTTAATCAGCGCGACGAATGCGTCTGGCGAAACGCAGGGTGGTAGGCTGCCGCTTATCACTAATAAAGAGCCCGACTCGGCTTGTAATACTTTTTCCTGTAACTGGTGTAGCTCATCGTTATGCAGGGTGGCTCCGGGCATGACAAAGCGATACTGCTCGCCGCTAGCATCAACATGTACGTGAAGGTTTTGGCGCGTCCATTCGCGTGCCGCAACGCTTTCGACCGGGACGTGCTCGCCCTCAAGCAGGGTTACCAGATGTTCGCCCGTGGCGCCACCGGCCGGGAAAATGGCCGTTGCTTTGCCACCTAAAAACGTGATGGCTCGCGCCACGTTAATGCCTCCGCCGCCAGGTTCGAAAACGGGAGTCTGGCAGCGGAGTTTTCCTTCTGGGTAAATTTGCGGCGTTTGGGTGGCACTGTCGAGCGATGGGGCGAGGGTCAGTGTGTAGATTTTTACCATAACAATCATCTCCCTGTATGAGTCGCTGAACGGCTCTCAACATAATTGCCGTTAAGTCTGGCACTTGCCTGCGGATAAAGAAAGAAACAACAGCATGATCTGTATAGAGAAGAGCAAAGATGTGGGCTTTTTATATATGAAAGAAAGTAGCTATTTTCGTATTTCTTATTCAAAAAATGAAAGAGGAATAGATTGCTATGTTATACGTGCCTTTTTATAATTTGCCACCTTTCTATGGACCACCCCGTCGTTGATCCTCGCGAAAGTTTCCGGGACGAATCGTCTCCTTTTTTGTTGTACGGACTCATAATAAATGAAGCTTTTGAAGACAGTACCGGCAGCGGTTGTGCTGCTGGGGGGCGTGTTTGCGTCTGCGTTTGCGACCGCCAGTGATACCGTTTTTACTGTCATGGATGACCCTAGTACCGCTAAAAAACCGTTTGAAGGTAATGTGAATGCGGGCTATCTCGCCCAATCGGGCAATACCAAAAGCTCATCAGCAACCGCTGATTCGACGCTGACCTGGTATGGCGATACGACGGCATGGTCCTTATGGGGATCTGCCAGCAACTCTTCATCTAACGGCGAGCACTCTTCCGAAAAATATTCGGTAGGCGGACGTAGCCGTTACAACATGACCGATAGGGACTACCTGTTCGGTCAGGCCAGCTGGTTAACCGACCGCTACAATGGCTATCACGAGCGTGATGTCTTCACTGCGGGTTATGGTCATCAGTTCCTTAACGGGCCGATCCACAGCCTCCGCTTCGAATTCGGTCCTGGCGTGCGTTACGATGAATACACCGATGGCAATACCGAAACGCAGCCGCTGGGTTATGCCTCTGCGGCTTATGCCTGGAAAATGACCGATACCACAAAATTCACTCAGGGCGTCTCGGTGCTGGGTGCTGACGATACCACGCTGAACTCTGAAACGGCGCTGGCTGTGGCTATCAACGAGCACTTTGGTTTGAAAGTCGCTTATGACGTGAGCTGGAACTCTGAGCCGCCGGCCAGTGCACCAAATCACACCGATCGTCGTACCTCACTGACGCTGGGTTACACAATGTAATCATTTTCGGGCTGGGGAATTCCCGGCCCGTATTCTGTCATTTATCGTTTTGTGTTATTATTTAATACAACCGCTGTTTTATTTAATTAAAAAAACAGGTTCTTCATAATATCTCCATAATTGGTTTCTCTGACATATATTCAATAAATTTGACACGAATAGCTAAATATTTTGACTAGTCAAAAGTGTGATCTGG
>JBOFJM010000186.1:0-7538 GCA_051656825.1 Kluyvera sp. | reverse complement strand
ATCTTTTAGTGCCGCCACAGGCGGCACGTCAGGTGATTTAATTCAGAAGTTTATGCAGCAGGGCAATCACCTGCTGCACTTCTGCTGGCGTCAGTACGCCGTCTTTAGCCCACTGCACGCGCCCGTCTTTATCCAGTACCGCAATGGCGGAGCTGCCTTCTTCTAACTGCCAGGCTTTGCGCACTACGCCGTCGCTATCGACGACAAACTGTGACCACGGGTAGAGCTTTTTATTGCTCTCGATGCTACTGCGCACAAACATCGATGTGCCGGGGATCGCGTCATCGGTATTCACAATGGTGGTGGTCTGATAGCGGTCGTGCGGCAGATTAGCGGCTTTGATGGCCTCGACCAGCGCGTTATTTTTCTCTTTCGCAGAGCTACGCCCGGCAATGTGTTGCACCACGCGCACTTTTCCCGAAAGCTGAGCGCTATTCCAGTTTTTGTAGCTAAACTTATCATTATCAAGAATCAATTCGCCGCGATCCGCCACGCCAACCGGCGACACGCGTTGCCCATTGACGAAGTTATGCGCACCGGCCATTAACGGCATTAACAGGCAGGAAACCGCGAGAAGCGTACGTAGGGTCATGTTTTTTCCTTTTTATAAGCAGGTGATCCGACCACTTGGCCGATAGCATTAATGATAAGTGCGATTAATTGATTTTTCCCGCAAAGGCGGTGCCAGTTTGTGGGGAACCGCACACAATCTAGTAAGAATGAAGCCTTATACTGCCTTCCGCGTATAGCTGAAAAGAATGTTCTGAAATATTGTAATAAAAAGGTAAATAAGGTCCTCTAAGATAGGGGACCTCTGTTGTTATGGACTATAGTTAACGAGTACTTCACTTTGCGCCCCGGAGCGTTGAGCCAAATTTGGATCGACTAGGGCGTAATTCATACCGTCTTTGATGTTCATGTTGATACTCCTTGCTGCCAATCTTTAGCCAACGCCTTACCAACTGCCAGAGGCATCCAGGGTTTTGCTCTCGACCTGTTTTTCGACGGAGGTTGCAATGCGTTCGTCGAGTAGTTCTTTAAACCGCGCTTCGTCAAACGGCAGGTCAACCCAGCTATCGGTCCAGGTGGAAAGGTGCATGGCGTTAGAGAGCGTCAGGCCGTTAATTCCCTCGCAGCCGGGGGCAATGAGCGGTTTGCCGTGCAGAACGGCGTCGCAGAAATTGGCGGTGACAACGTGGTGCTCGCTGCTGTCTGGCTGGGTTGGAATGACCACTTCCCAGCATTCCGGCTCGCCAAAACCATTCTGCCAGCGGGCGTTAAATTCCGTTTCGGACTCGCGCAGCCGCCAGAAACGCAGCTTGCCGTCTTCTACGACCACTTTGCCGCGATCGCCCGCTATCTCTAGCCGGTTAGTGCCCGGCGCTTCGGCGGTGGTGGTGATAAACACCCCGGTGGCGCCATTGGCGTATTCGGCATAGGCGGTGACGTCGTTTTCCACTTCAATATCACGGTGTTTGCCGAACTGGCAGAAAGCGCGCATCCGTACCGGCATCCCCACCAGCCATTGCCACAGGTCAAGTTGATGCGGGTCTTGGTTTAGCAGCACGCCGCCGCCTTCGCCTTTCCACGTGGCGCGCCAGCCGCCAGAGTTGTAATAGCTCTGCGAGCGATACCAGTTGGTGATTATCCAGTTGGAACGGCGCAGTTCGCCCAGCTCGCCGCTGTCGATAAGGTCTTTCACTTTCTGATACAGCGGGTTAGGGCGCTGGTTGAACATCATGCCGAACACCACGTTGCAGCCGCGCGCAAACGCATTCATCTCGCGCACCTGCGCGGTATACACGCCCGCCGGTTTTTCGCACAGCGTATGGATACCGTGGCTCATTGCCAGCATCGAGAGGCCCGGATGGTCGTAGTGCGGAGTGGACACAATAACGGCGTCAATCAGGCCGCTTGTTAGCATCTTTTCGGCGTCGTTAAACAACGCCACCTTATCGCCGACTAACTGGCGAATCGCCGGATGTTTGTCGGGATTGTTATCGCACACTGCCGTCAGGCAGGCCTCTTTCACCGTACCTGCCAGCAGGTAACGGGCGTGAACCGTTCCAATATTACCTACGCCGATAATGCCAAAACGCACCTTATCCATGTTGCACCTTGCGTGAGAGAAAGGAGTGAAGCCTGAAAATAGGCAAGGCGCTCAGGAGGGACAAACGGTATTTGTGAGAATGCTCGCAAGCGCAAAAGGAATATCCGCAAGGAGGTGGAATTAGGTTTTAAAATCAGCGAACTGCATCTGCAAGAATTTGCAAAATATGATTGCGACAGAGGTCACACTATGTCCGGCAAGCTAAAAATGGATGAGATTGCGGCGCTGACGGGCTACTCCATCAGCACCGTTTCGCGCGTGCTCAGCGGCAAGTCCTACACCAGTGAAAAGGCCCGCGAGGCGATTGTGAGCTGTGCGCGAAAGTTGGGGGTACTGGACGATTTAGCGAGCGGTCGGCTGCTGATTAACGGTATCGCGGTATTTGCCCCGCAGCGGACTTTCATGGCGCAGGGCGATCCTTACTATCTGGAAGTGACGCGAGGCATCACGGAGGCGCTCGCACCGCACGACGTTTACGTGAGTTATAGCGGGTTAGACGAGCAGCGCGCCGACATTAAAGTGTTTCTGGAAAAGGTCAGCCATAAAAATATCAACGCGATCATTATCATCGGTATTGATGACCCCACCATCCACAAGCTGGCGCAATCGTTGGGTAAGCCGTGCGTGTTGGTTAACTCGCGAGATAAAGAAGGGGGGTTGGATTCGGTATCGCCAGACCACCGCTCAATTGGCTATCGGGCGGCAAACTACCTCTTTGAAAAGGGACACCGGCGAATTCTCAGCATGACGAGCCTGCGCCGCGAGACAATGTACTGGCGGCTTGAGGGGATCAAAGAGGTGTATCGCCAGTATCAAATCCCTTTCGATGTGCAGCATGACCTGCTGGTTACGGAAGGCTTTTCAGAGGATGAGGCCGAGCGGGCGCTGGGAGATTGGTTGCGTAGCACACCGCGTGAGCATTGGCCGGAGGTGATTTTCTGCGCCGGGCTGTCGATGTCAACAGCGGTACTGCGAGTGCTGGCGAGCGTGGGTGAGCGCGTCCCGGATGCCATTTCGCTGATGACCACCGATGTATGGGAACTGGATGCCAAAATCGGGCTGACCACGACCGGAATCACTATCCCTTGTCGGGCGCTGGGCATCGAAGCGGTGCATCTGTTGCAGACCCGGCTAAATCGCCCTCATGCCCCGGTATTTAACTTACTGTTGCAGGGGAAGGTGATTGAGCGCGGCACGGTGACTCATGCCACGCGCCATGCTGCACGCGTGGTTGTCTCGCGTTAGCTTCAGCTTTGCGGCGGCAGGCAGACGCCAATTCCACCAATGCCACAATAGCCGTATGGGTTTTTATGCAGATACTGCTGGTGCTCATCTTCGGCGTAGTAGAACGGCTGGGCGACCGCAATCTCGGTGGTGATCGTCCGCATATCGCCGCTGCTGCGCATCGCTTCCTGGAACTGTTTCAGGCTGGCCTGTGCTTCCTGCTCTTGCTCCTGCGTAACCGGGTAAATAGCAGACCGGTACTGTGTGCCCTGGTCATTTCCCTGGCGCATACCTTGCGCGGGATCGTGGTTTTCCCAAAAGACTTTTAAAAGTTCACTGTAGCGGATGACCGCAGGATCATAGACCACGCGCACTGCTTCGGCGTGTCCGGTTTGCCCGCTGCACACTTCGCGATAGGTCGGATTCGGCGTGTAGCCGCCGCTGTAGCCTGCGGCGGTGCTGTAGACCCCCGGCAGTTGCCAGTACAGGCGTTCGACGCCCCAGAAGCATCCCATGGCGAATATCGCCACTTCCATATCGTCTGGGATATGAGTCATTGAGTGTTCGGTAACGACATTAAGCGTTGCCACAGGCATGGGCGTATTTCTACCAGGCAATGCATCCGACTGAGATACAAGGTGTTTTTTATCAGCTAGACTCATGGGATAGGCCTCCGGGTGACAGTAATTGTCGTTAAGGTTGTAACCGAGCGTGTCTTTTAACACAATAAACACGCCGAATACGTCTAAATTTAAACATAAGAATAATTTGGGGCTCTGTCTTTTTTTCAACCCGATAAAGAGTGGGTTTTTTAGGCTGACGTTGAAAACTGTATGCCATTAAAGAGCAAAACAGATAAACGCAGCCGTGGCCACGGAGCGGACTTTCGTTTCCCGTTAGGGCGGGAACAAAGATATTCAGGAGAAAATGTGCGACAAATCCGCCAGTTATGTTTGGTGAGCTTGCTGCTGACCAGCGGTGTTGCCAGTGCAGCGAACATCCGTTTACAGGTTGAAGGGCTATCAGGCGAGCTACAAAAAAACGTCAGAGCGCAGCTTTCAACGATCGCCAGTGATGAAGTCACGCCGGATCGTCGCTTTCGCGCGCGCGTGGATGACGCGATTCGCGAAGGGCTGAAAGCGCTCGGGTATTACGAACCGACGATTGATTTCGAACTCAAGCCGCCGCCGAAAAAAGGCCGTCAGGTACTGTTAGCCAAAGTCACTCCCGGAAAACCGGTGTTGATTGGCGGCACGGATGTCATCCTGCGCGGTGGCGCGCGAACCGACGACGACTATCTCGCGCTGCTGAAAACGCGTCCCAAAATTGGCACGGTGTTAAACCACGGCGACTACGACCACTTTAAAAGCTCCTTAAGCAGCGTAGCGCTGCGTAAAGGTTATTTCGACAGCGAATTTAAAAAAAGCCAGCTCGGCGTGTCGCTGGAGCGCCGCCTGGCGTTTTGGGATATCGACTACGACAGCGGCGAGCGCTATCGCTTTGGCGATGTCACCTTTGAAGGCTCACAGATTCGCGAAGAGTATTTGCAGCATCTGGTGCCGTTTAAAAAAGGCGACTATTACCAGACCAGCGATTTGGCCGAACTGAACCGTCGGCTATCAGCAACCGGCTGGTTTAACTCGGTTGTGGTCGCGCCTGTTTTCGATAAATCCCGTGAAACTAAGGTATTGCCGCTGCATGGCGTCGTTTCGCCGCGCAGCGAGAACACCGTTGAGCTGGGCGGCGGTTACTCCACCGATGTCGGCCCACGGGTGAAAGCGTCGTGGAAAAAACCGTGGGTGAACTCCTATGGTCATAGCCTGACCACCAGCCTGAGTGTCTCAGCGCCAGAACAGCAGTTGGATTTCAGCTATAAAATGCCGCTGCTGAAAAACCCGCTGGAACAGTACTATTTGGTGCAGGGCGGCTTTAAAAGCACCGACCTGAACGACACCAAAGCCGACTCCACCACGCTGGCGGTTTCGCGTTATTGGGATCTCTCCAGTGGTTGGCAGCGGGCGATTAACCTGCGCTGGAGCCTTGACCACTTTACCCAGGCCAACGTGACTAACACCACCATGCTGTTTTATCCAGGCGTGTCGATTAGCCGTACCCGTTCGCGCGGCGGCCTGATGCCTACCTGGGGTGACTCGCAGCGTTACTCGATTGACTACTCCAACACCGCGTGGGGCTCGGACGTTGATTTCTCCGTCATCCAGGCACAGAACGTGTGGATTCGCACGCTCTACGATCGCCACCGCTTCGTGATGCGCGGCAACCTCGGCTGGATTGAAACCGGTGACTTCGACAAAGTGCCGCCAGACCTGCGTTTCTTCGCCGGTGGTGACCGCAGTATTCGCGGCTACAAATACAAATCCATTTCTCCTGAAGATTCTAAAGGCAAGCTGATTGGTGCGTCGAAGCTGGCGACTGGCTCGCTGGAATACCAGTACAACGTGACGGGTAAATGGTGGGGCGCGATGTTTGTCGATGGCGGCGAAGCGGTGAGCGATATCCGCCAGAGCGACTGGAAAACCGGCGCGGGTATTGGCGTGCGCTGGCAATCGCCAGTCGGGCCTATCAAGCTCGATTTCGCGGTTCCGGTGGGTGACAAAGACGAACACGGATTGCAGTTTTATATCGGACTGGGGCCTGAACTATGACGTTATGGAAAAAAATAAGCCTCGGCGTACTGATTTTTATCGTGCTATTGCTGGGTATCGTTGGCTTCCTGATTGGCACTACCACCGGTTTACATCTGCTGTTTAACGCCGCTAACCGCTGGGTTCCGGGGCTGGAAATTGGCCAGGTAACCGGCGGCTGGCGTGACCTGACGCTGAAAAAAGTGCGTTACACGCAGCCGGGTGTGGCGGTTGATGCTGGCGAATTTCATCTGGCGGTGAACCTTAGCTGCCTGTGGCACAGCAACCTGTGCGTGAACGACATTGCGCTGCGCGACATTAACGTGGCTATCGACAGCAGTAAAATGCCGCCAGCGGAACCGGTCAAAGAGGAGGACAGCGGCCCGCTGAACCTCTCCACCCCGTATCCGATTACCCTCAATCGGGTGGCGCTCAATAACATCAATATCAAAATTGATGACACCACCGTATCGGTGATGGACTTCACCAGCGGCCTGGCGTGGCAGGAGAAAAACCTGACGCTGACGCCAACGTCGTTGCAGGGGTTGCTAATTGCCCTGCCGAAAGTCGCCAACGTGGCGCAAAAAGAGGTGGTGGAGCCGAAAATCGACAACCCGCAGCCGCAGGAAAAACCGCTGGGCGAAACGCTGACCGAGCTGTTCTCCAAACCGGTGCTGCCGGAGATGACTGATGTTCATTTGCCGCTGAACCTGAACATTCAATCCTTTAGCGGCGAACAGCTACGAATTACCGGCGATACGGACCTCACGGTGTACAAAATGCTGCTGAAGGTGAGCAGTATTGACGGCCAGATGAACCTCGACACCCTGGACATCAACTCCAGCCAGGGGACGGTGAACGCCAGCGGTACGGCGCAGTTGGTGAACGACTGGCCGGTGGACATGACCCTTAACAGCACGCTGAATATCGAGCCGCTGAAGGGCGAGAAGATCAAACTGAAAGTCGGCGGCGCGGTGCGCAAGCAACTGGAAGTCGGAGTGAATCTCTCAGGCCCGGTGGATATAGGGCTGCGCGCGCAGGCGCAGTTGGCAGAAGCGGGCTTGCCGTTCAATCTTGAAGTGACCAGCCAGCAACTGTACTGGCCGTTTACCGGTGAAAAACAGTTCCAGGCTGACGATTTCAAGCTGAAGCTGGGCGGCAAGATGACCGACTACACCCTTTCTATGCGCACCGCAGTGAAAGGCCAGGGCGTACCACCGGCGGATATCACGATTGATGCCAAAGGTAACGAACGTCAGGTGAGCCTCGACAAACTCACTGTTGCGGCGCTGGAAGGCAAAACCGAACTGACCGCGCTGCTTGACTGGCAACAGGCGATAAGCTGGCGCGGTGAGCTAGCGCTGCACGGAATCAACACCGGCAAGATTGCGCCAGACTGGCCGTCGAAGCTGGAGGGGTTGATTAAAACCAACGGTAGTCTGTACGGCGGTAGCTGGCAGATGAACGTGCCGGAAATCAAAATCACCGGTAACGTGAAGCAAAATAAAGTGAACGTTGACGGTGCGGTGAAAGGCAACAGCTATATGCAGTGGACGATTCCG
>JBOFJM010000185.1:0-3911 GCA_051656825.1 Kluyvera sp. | reverse complement strand
AACTCGGCAGACGATCGCCACAGTCCGCCAACAGGTGCTCGAAATAGCGATCGAACGTCGTTTCCTCAAAATAATAGCGGTCAGAGGCAGCATTGTAGGCTGCCAGCTTCTCTTTAAAGTCGCGACGAATAGGGGTTTGATCTGCACCAAGCGGCAGCAAAAATTCATCGAACGGTGATTTTTCTACCACAAGCTCTAGTGGTGTCAGTGCGTTCGTTTTACATTCCGAACTGAGCGTATCGCTGAGTAACGTTCCGTTAAAGAATGGTTCGTAAGTCCAACCGTAGCCATCGATCATCACATTGGTGAGAATGCAGCTTCCACCAGGGCCGTTCCAGAAGAATTCTGTTGGTAGCGAATGCTGGTCGCCCATACCGCGGCGGAATGAAAATTTAGTGATACCGACACCGTTGAAGATCTGCGGGAAATCGATCGGATGGCCGAAGCTATCTGGCAGATATGAGACCATCGATGAGCCGCCCAGCGCATTTGCATATTCAATGCCAAGACGCAAATTATTGATCATCGACTCGCCGCTGACGGCAAATGTTTCAGCCTGAGTGTGCCAGGGGCCAATAAACAACTGCTGATTTTTAATTAACGCTTCCAGTTTTCCACGGTCTTCTGGGCAAACGGAGAGATAATCTTCAATAATAGCGGTTTGTCCATCTAACAGGAAATGGTCAACAGCTCCCTCTTCAAGCATTTTAATAGTTTCGCGCATGTGATAAACGAGCTGTACCTGAGATTCTCGATCGGTGAAATACCATTCATTATCCCAATGGGTCTGATAAACAACATGACCAAGCTTTTTCATTTATTTCAGCCTCTGTGTCCATTATCTAATATTAAAAGAGCAGGCGAATTCCTGCTCTCTGGAAAAATTACTCGTGAGCTGCAATGTAATTTTCTAATTGTACTTTTAGCCTATCTACGCTGCCGCCATAAATAGCCTGTGCACCGCCTTCAAAAACAATAATTCCCATTGCGCCAAGTTTCATCCACGCCTGTTTATCAGCGTTAACTAGGGTATGATCTTTCACTTCTACTCTTAGACGGGTAAAACAGTTACCGACATTAATAATGTTATCAAATCCTCCTAATGCCTCGACGATTCTTGCCAATCTATTTTCATCACCGGCAACGATTTTATTGAGCATGTTCTCTTTAGTCGGTTTCTCTTCTTCGTGTGTATCGGGTTCTCGACCAAATACGAGGATATTGAATCGCACGATCAAATAGCGGAACACCGTGGCATAGATAGCGGTAATGCACAGACCAATGAAGACCCAAAGTGCCAATTCCCACCAGCGCCCCAAAACGCCACCGACTTGTAAAATTCCGGCAGTAAGGAAGCTAATCATGCCCTGCATTTTCCAGGCAAACATTGGTTCCTGGAATATCATACTCAGGAAGTCGGGGATCATGCCGAAAATGGAAAGCATGAGAATATTGACGATATACAGCAATGGAGATACCAGCACGAACATAAATTCCAGGGGTTCGGCAAAACCGGTAATCATGACCGCCGCTGTGGTGCTGATATACAGTGCTTTAACCTGATTCGTTCGTTTTTCTTTCGGAACAGCGAAATACATACCGATAGCTGCGCCTGGCAGAGCAAACATCACGGTAATATCCTGAGAATAAGGGATACCACACATTGTCGGTTTGTTGAGTAACGCGGTCGCCATCTCTGATTGACCCTGGTTAACCAGGTTGACGATTTCATCCAGCCTTGCAGGGCAAACTTGCACTGTACCGACCAGGCTGACATTCTGTAATGTAGAGTATAATGTGCCGCCAACAGGCGTAAATTCAAAGACATAGTTGGTAATATGGTGCATACCAATAACGCGAAGACTGACTTCTAGCATGGTCTTAAAGAAAGGCGCGATAAAGAGACCGGAGTGTTCGACGAGCCGGGCAATATGCACTAGCCCTTGCCCAATCAACGGCCAGATGAACAGAATAGCGATCGCCATGATTAAGGCGTAGAAAAAGGTTACCAGAACGGTAAAGCGCTGACCGTTAAAGAAATCTAACCACCAGGGCAGGCCGCCAAATGTTTTGTATTTCTCCCACAAGTAAGCAGATAATGTGCCCACGATGATGGCACCAATGACGCCAATCCTCATGGTGACAATACCGAAGACGGTTTCAAACATGTTGTTATATTCGGGGTTTTTCTCGGCAGAGAGCAGATCGGCTGTCGTTTGAATCGCAACGAGACCTTTGATTTGGTTAAAATAAACCAGCGATAGTTCACCTAGCATCTTATGTAAGGCAATAAAAAAGAGGGCTGCAATAACGACAACACCAGCCTGTTTTTCTTTTGTTAGCGCCGCAGCAATACAGACGGCAAAGAAGAACGGTAGGTTGCCTAATATCACCCATCCCGTCATATTCATATATTTACCGATAAAGGCAAATCCTCTGCCGATCCACGGAATGCCCCCCAGTAATGATTCATTCATGCCAATTGTGCCGACTGCAATCATTATGCCGGAGAATGGAAGAACAAAAGTTACGGCATATAGCATTGATTTCGAGAAGAATTGCAGCTTACTTAACAAGGTGCGATTTATCATTTTCATGATTATTTCCCGGGTAAATGTAACCTCATGGCGTTATCTATCCTTTGTCGGATATATAGAAAGCCGACAATATGTAATTAATGGTTCAGTTATAAAACGTGATATTCTTTACTCTTCTGGCTTTATCGTAAGTCTTAGTGGTCAAGAAATATTGAGTGCTTTCGTTATCAGGGAAAATGCATCATTCAATGATAATGCTCACATTTTTCACTGGGGTGCTTCATTTATCGACCGTCATTGATTGCCATTTGGGTAAGTCTTAACGTTAAATAGATTAATCGATTAATCTTATTTTCATAGTGTGGTTAACGCGATTAACCTGCCATAACTAATTTGTTCTGCGGATGGGTATTATTTTGTGTGAGACCGCTCACCAGAAATATAAAGATTATCTGATTGGCTAAATTAAGAATAGGAGGATACATGATGACGGTAACGCTGGCACATGTTGCAGAACGCGCTGGTGTATCCACCGCGACAGTTTCAATGGTTTTACGCAATCGTGGGCGTATTTCTCAGGCGACGCGCGATCGTGTCTTAAAAGCATTGGATGAATCTGGTTATGTTTATAACCAAACTGCGGCTAATTTACGTAACCGTAGCAGTAACCAGGTCGGACTACTGCTGCATGACATCACCAACCCATTTTATGGTGAAATGACGGCAGGGTTAGGCCATGAGATGGAACGATATGATTTACTTTTATTCCTGGTAAATAGCGAAGAATCCGGCGAACGCCAGCAAAAATTTGTCGATTCACTGATGCGCAATAACGCCTGCGGCATGGTTTTATGCGCGGCGCGAGAAACGCCGCAGTCCTTTTTTGATGGGCTTAAACGGCGCAACATTCCGGCGATTATGGTGGTCAGGCCGATGAGCGATCCGGATTTTGATTTCGTTGGCACTGATAACTTTTTAGGCACGCAGATGGCGACGGCGCACCTGTTAAAGCAGGGGCATCGGCATATTGCTTTTATCGGCGGGAGCGATCGTTCCGGGACTCGCGCTCAGCGTATTGGCGGGTTTACCAGTAAACTGCTGGAAAACGGTATTGCGCCCAACGCAGAGTGGATAGTCGCCTCTCAGGCCAGCCAAAGCGATGGCGCGCGCGTAGCGATTCCCTCTGCTTATCTGTGATGTGGCCTAATGATCCTGGACACGACTTAAGGGTGATACACTTCCCCAATACATAAGAGGTGTCCAGTGAAAGGTCGAAAAGCTTTTTCTCCTGAGTTTAAGTGCGAAGCTGCAAGCCTTGTGGTTGATCGTGGCTATTCTATTGCCCAGGCCTGCGAGGCTATGGGCGTGGGTAAA
>JBOFJM010000184.1:0-4252 GCA_051656825.1 Kluyvera sp. | reverse complement strand
GGCCGCTCGACAGCTCATCGCTGCTGGTGGCCTTCGTGCTGTGCGTGCTGAAAGCTATCGTGCTGTTTATGGTCGTCACCTTCCAGCCGATTATCTGGATTTCAGCGGTGCTTATCTTGCTGAAAACCATCGGTCTGCTGATTTTCTGGGTGCTGCTGTTAATGGCTATCATGAGCTGGGTCAGCCAGGGCCGTAGCCCGGTTGAGTTTGTGCTGATGCAATTAGCCGACCCGCTGCTGCGCCCCATTCGCCGCCTGCTGCCATCAATGGGGGGAATTGATTTCTCGCCAATGGTTCTGGTTCTGGTGCTGCTGCTGTATGTATGCAACATGGGGATCGCCGAAGTGCTACAGGCGACCGGCAATATGCTACTACCGGGGCTGTGGATGGCGCTATGAGTGCCGTTACCTCCTGTGATGACGGGCTGGTTCTGCGGCTGTACATTCAGCCAAAGGCCAGCCGTGACAGCATTGTGGGTTTACATGGCGACGAGTTAAAAGTCGCCATTACCGCCCCTCCCGTTGATGGGCAAGCCAATGCCCATTTGGTGAAGTATCTCGCCAAACAGTTTAAGGTCGCCAAAAGCCAGGTCATCATCGAGAAAGGTGAACTGGGGCGGCATAAACAGGTTAAAATTATTCATCCGCAACACATCCCACCGGGCGTCGATGCCCTGAAAAATTAGGATATCCCATGCAAAAAGTTGTCCTCGCTACCGGCAACGCCGGTAAAGTGCGCGAGCTGGCCTCGCTGCTCGGCGATTTTGGTCTTGATATCGTCGCCCAAACCGAGCTTGGCGTAGAGTCCGCCGAGGAAACCGGACTGACGTTTATCGAAAACGCCATTCTTAAAGCGCGCCATGCCGCCCAGGTTACCGGCTTACCGGCTATCGCCGACGATTCAGGGCTGGCCGTTGATGTGCTCGGTGGCGCACCGGGGATTTACTCCGCTCGCTATTCCGGCGAAGGCGCAACCGACGAGCGCAACCTGCAAAAACTGCTGGAAACGCTGAAAGACGTGCCGGACGAAAAACGTCAGGCGCAGTTCCACTGCGTGCTGGTGTATCTGCGCCACGCAGAAGACCCGACGCCGCTGGTGTGCCACGGTTGCTGGCCTGGTGTGATTACTCGCGCTCCGGCGGGTGAAGGCGGCTTTGGTTACGATCCTATCTTCTACGTGCCGTCTGAAGGCAAAACGGCAGCAGAACTAACGCGTGCAGAGAAAATCGCGATTTCTCACCGTGGGCAAGCGCTGAAGCAGTTACTGGAAGCGCTACGTAATGGTTAATTTGCCGCCGCTGAGTCTCTACATTCATATCCCGTGGTGCGTGCAGAAATGCCCGTACTGCGATTTCAACTCGCATGCGCTGAAGGGCGAAGTTCCTCACGACGACTACGTGCAGCATCTGCTGAGCGATTTAGACGCCGATGTCGCCTACGCACAGGGACGTGAAGTAAAGACCATTTTTATCGGTGGCGGTACGCCGAGCCTGCTGTCTGGCCCGGCGATGCAAACCCTGCTCGACGGCGTGCGTTCACGTCTGAATCTGGCCGCTGATGCAGAAATTACCATGGAAGCCAACCCAGGAACGGTAGAGGCTGACCGTTTCGTTGAGTATCAACGCGCGGGCGTTAACCGTATTTCTATCGGGGTGCAGAGCTTTAGCGAAAGTAAGCTACAGCGTCTTGGGCGTATCCACGGGCCAGAGGAGGCTAAACGCGCGGCGCGGCTGGCAACCGGCCTGGGGCTGCGTAGTTTCAACCTCGACCTGATGCACGGCCTGCCAGATCAATCTCTGGCAGAGGCGCTAAGCGACCTGCGCCAGGCCATCGAACTGTCTCCTCCGCATTTGTCGTGGTATCAGTTGACCATTGAACCCAACACCCTGTTTGGTTCACGCCCGCCGGTGCTACCGGACGACGATGACCTGTGGGATATCTTCGAGCAGGGCCATAAACTGCTGACCGCCGCAGGCTACCAGCAGTACGAAACGTCGGCCTACGCCAAGCCAGGCTATCAGTGCCAGCACAACCTCAACTACTGGCGCTTTGGCGACTACCTCGGCATTGGCTGTGGCGCGCATGGTAAAGTGACCTTCCCGGACGGGCGTATTCTGCGCACGGCCAAAACGCGCCATCCGCGCGGTTATATGGAAGGGCGTTATCTGGAGCGCCAGCACGATGTGGAAAACAGCGATAAACCGTTCGAGTTCTTTATGAACCGCTTCCGTTTGCTGGAGCCTGCGCCACGCGCTGAGTTCAGTGCCTATACAGGCCTCGACGAAAGCGTGATTCGCCCGCAGATCGATAAAGCGCTGGCAGAAGGTTACCTGACCGAGTGCACGCAGTTCTGGCAGATTACCGAGCACGGGAAGCTGTTTTTGAACTCGCTATTGGAACTGTTTCTGAGCGAATAAATTAAATAATAAGCCCACCATTATTTATTAATAATTAATAGCGGGCTTATTACTCGGCTTTACCGAACTATTGAGAAAGTATTTCCTTAATTATAATAAGAGAAAATAAAATTAACGAAAATAAATAGAACTCAGCGCACAAATATCGCATTAAATACGTAGACCATTAAAAAGTGTGAGGCTCGCACTGTAAAGTTGTCGTACAACTAAGGTAATGTGTCACACAGATAGTTAAATTATCTCTATAGATATATACCATTCTATTTAATGCGCATGGAGCCTATTAATGAAACCTCTCTCTTTTACTAAAACGTTGGTCTGTGCCTCTCTTTTGGCCTTACTTTCCTCCGGTGCTTCAGCCGCCGAAAAAGTGACGTTGAAACTCGCACACAATCTTGAGCGCAACCATGTGGTGCATCAGGCGTTTGAGGCGCTGGCAAAGGACGTTAAGCAGCTTTCTGGCGGCAAAATGACGATTCGCATTTACCCAAGTAGCCAGATGGGAAGCGCGCGTGAAGCGATGGAGTTATTGCAAAACGGGGCGCTGGATATGACGAAAGGTTCCGCCAGCGATCTGGAATCATTTGACAATATTTATGCTATTTATAATTTACCGTTCTTATTTAAAGACCAGGCGCATTTTAATAAAGTCGTTTTTGGTGACGTCGGTAAAGAGATAATGGAATCGACCAAAGATAAAGGTTTCTTTGCGCTTTCAGCCTATGTTGCGGGCACGCGTAGTTTTTATGCCAAAAAACCCATTACTAAACCGGAAGATTTAAAAGGTTTAAAAATTCGCGTTCAGGCAAGCCCGACCACCATTAAAATGATTGAGTTAATGGGCGGTTCACCAACGCCTATTTCATTTGGTGAAGTGTATACCGCCATGCAGCAAGGCGTGGTGGATGGCGCAGAAAATAACGTGCCATCCTGGGTACAAACGCGCCATATCGAAATTGCCAAAGTGTTCTCTGAAGATGAACACGCCTCTATCCCTGACTTCCTGGTTATCTCAACAAAAACCTGGGACAAGCTCACGCCAGAACAGCAACAGATTTTGGTGAAAGCGGCAAAAGCGTCAGAAACGTATCAGCAAACGCTATGGGACAAAGTTGACGCAGACACTCGCGCCCAGGCCAAAGCGATGGGCGGGGAAATTATCAAGGTGGATAAAGCCCCGTTCCGCGCTGCTGTCCAACCGCTATTTGATGATTTCAGCAAAGATCCAAAACAGGCAGCACTGCTGGCCAAATTTGAAGCTGCTGCCCAGTAAATCACACTCGGGCCAGCCTCTGGCCCGCTTTTAGCAGGATGATACCCAATGATCATTTTTATCCGCATTAAACAAGCGGTGGACCGCACGATCGCCGCATTCTCCATTGCGGTC
Organism: Kluyvera sp.; assembly: GCA_051656825.1. Classification (GTDB taxonomy): domain Bacteria; phylum Pseudomonadota; class Gammaproteobacteria; order Enterobacterales; family Enterobacteriaceae; genus Kluyvera. The sequence goes on along the minus strand of JBOFJM010000184.1, from coordinate 449 downwards.
ATGGTGGCGCTGGTCATCTGCGTCGTCTGGCAAGTCTTTAGCCGTTATGTTTTAAATCAGCCCAGCACGCTGACTGATGAATTAGCGCGTTTTCTCATGATTTGGGTCGGTCTGCTGGGTGCGGCTTATACCGTCGGTGTACAGCGGCATCTGGCGATCGATCTGCTGGCAATGTCAATTAACCCGCGCAAACAACTGATACTCAGCGTGGTGATTAACCTACTGATTTTCGCCTTTGCCGGCGGAGTGATTGTGACCGGTGGCCTGAAGCTGATTGCTAAAACGCTGGCCACCTCGCAAGTGTCTGCCGCGATGCAAATCCCGATGGGTTATGTCTATTTGATCCTGCCGCTGACCGGCGTCATCATGATGTTTTACGCATTATGGTTTATTACCCACGGCTTACGCAGCCTGAAACAGCCAGAGGGAGCTTGCTGATGGAAGGGTAT
>JBOFJM010000183.1:0-2778 GCA_051656825.1 Kluyvera sp. | reverse complement strand
TGGCGCGTTTCGTGCCTATCGTGCGCACATTTGCGCCGTTTGTTGCCGGTATGGGACATATGTCCTACCGTCACTTTGCGATGTATAACGTCGTAGGTGCATTGCTGTGGGTATTGTTGTTCACCTACGCAGGCTACCTGTTCGGCGATCTGCCGATCGTTCAGGAAAACCTGAAATTATTGATTGTGGCGATTATCGTCCTTTCCGTATTGCCGGGGGTGATTGAAGTAATTCGCCATAAACGTGCTGCGTCACGGGCTGCAAAATAGAAAGTAACTCAGCGGTTCGACCACTTTTTTATCCAAAGTTTCGGGCTGTTATGTTTTAATGTGCAACATTCATGGTCTATATGGGGAAAAAGTGGCATGATGCGCGCCCCCTGTATGGCAAAACTGGCATCGACCAGGTTCAGGCAGAAAGGTTATCAATGAGCTGGATTGAACGAATTAAAAGCAATATCACACCTACCCGTAAGGCGAGCATCCCGGAAGGGGTATGGACCAAATGCGATAGCTGTGGTCAGGTTTTGTATCGCGCCGAGCTGGAGCGTAACCTCGAGGTTTGCCCGAAGTGCGATCACCACATGCGTATGTCTGCGCGTAATCGCCTGCATAGCCTGTTGGATGAAGGGTCCCTGGTAGAGCTGGGTAGTGAACTTGAGCCGAAAGACGTGCTGAAGTTCCGTGACTCTAAAAAGTATAAAGACCGTCTGGTGTCTGCCCAAAAAGAAACGGGCGAAAAAGACGCGCTGGTTGTGATGAAAGGCACTCTGCACGAGATGCCTGTGGTTGCTGCGGCCTTCGAATTCGCCTTTATGGGCGGCTCGATGGGTTCTGTTGTCGGTGCGCGTTTCGTCCGTGCCGTTGAACAGGCGCTGGAAGACAACTGCCCGCTTATCTGCTTCTCCGCTTCCGGCGGTGCGCGTATGCAGGAAGCGCTGATGTCACTGATGCAGATGGCGAAAACCTCTGCGGCACTGGCAAAAATGCAGGAGCGCGGTTTACCGTATATCTCTGTACTGACCGACCCAACTATGGGTGGGGTTTCTGCGAGCTTCGCGATGCTGGGTGACCTGAACGTTGCGGAACCAAAAGCACTGATCGGCTTTGCTGGCCCGCGTGTTATCGAGCAGACCGTACGTGAAAAACTGCCGCCGGGCTTCCAGCGCAGTGAATTCCTGATTGAGAAAGGGGCGATCGACATGATCGTTCGTCGCCCGGAAATGCGTCTGAAGCTCGCCCGTATTCTGGCGAAGTTGATGAACCTTCCGGCTCCGAATCCGGATGCTCCGCGTGAAAGCGTGGTTGTACCTCCAGTACCGGATCAGGAACCAGAGGCCTGATAAACATACTCTATGGATTTTGAGTTGCAGGACGGCGGTAAGAGACACAATTCCGATGCGTTTACTCAGGTAAGCGATTCGGCTGAGCTTACGGACCTGCAACTTAAAAAACGACGAGTACAAAGGGTAGGGCCAGGCGGCGCTGCCCTTTTTGCTATTATCCACTGTTGAAAGTAGCGGGCACTATGGACAAACATCTTATTCCTCAGGCCACGTCGCCCCTGGCTACGTGGCTTTCTTATCTTGAAAACCTCCACGCAAAAACCATCGACCTGGGACTGGCGCGCGTCAGCCTGGTCGCAGGGCAACTGAACGTGCTGCAACCGGCGCCGTTTGTGTTTACCGTCGCCGGAACGAACGGCAAAGGCACAACCTGCCGCACGCTGGAAACCATCTTGATAGCGGCGGGTTATAAAGTTGGCGTTTACAGCTCGCCGCATCTGGTGCGCTACACTGAACGGGTGCGTATTCAGGGCGCTGAGCTTGCTGAAAGCGCGCATACCGCCTCCTTTGCGGCGATTGAATCCGCGCGTGGCGAAACCTCTTTGACCTATTTTGAATACGGCACGCTCTCGGCGCTGTGGCTGTTTAAGCAGGAAAAAGTGGACGTCGCGATTCTGGAAGTCGGTCTGGGCGGTCGTCTCGATGCGACCAACATCGTTGATGCTAACGTGGCTGTTGTCACCAGTATCGCGCTGGATCATACCGATTGGCTGGGGCCGGATCGCGAAAGCATTGGTCGTGAAAAAGCGGGCGTGTTCCGCGCCGGGCGTCCTGCCGTGGTGGGTGAGCCTGATATGCCGCACACCATTGCTGATGTTGCGCGCGAGAAAGGCGCACAGCTACTGCAACGCGACGTTGACTGGCGCTACACAGTGCAAGCCGATAGCTGGACATTCAGCGATGCGCAGGGTGAACTGCGTGGCTTACCGCTGCCAAACGTGCCGCAGCCTAACGCTGCCACGGCGCTGGCGGCGCTGCGCGCCAGTCAGCTTGTGGTGAGCGAACAGGCGATTCGTGACGGTATTGCCGGGGCTATTTTGCCGGGGCGTTTTCAGACCATCCAAATGGAACCTCGGGTGATCCTTGATGTTGCCCATAACCCGCATGCGGCGGGCTATCTTGCTGAGCGTCTCAAATCGCTGCCGAAAACTGGGCGAGTGCTGGCGGTTATTGGTATGCTGCATGATAAGGACATCGCCGGTACGCTGGCATGTCTGGGTGGCGTTGTTGATAGCTGGTATTGCGCACCGCTGGAAGGGCCGCGCGGAGCGACGGCAGAACAGTTGCGCGAACATTTGCGCACAGGTACTGTTTTCGCCAGCGTGGCACAGGCGTGGTATGCCGCAATGGCGGAAGCAAAGCCTGAAGATACGGTGTTAGTGTGTGGTTCGTTCCATACGGTAGCGCATGTGATGGAAGAGTTGGACGCGGGG
>JBOFJM010000182.1:0-2303 GCA_051656825.1 Kluyvera sp. | reverse complement strand
CCACCGTTTCCTGGTCTATTTCCACCGGGCCGAGCGGGAAGGTAAAGCTCGCCATATCGTAAATGCTCTGGCGTCTGAACAGCTTCCACACGCCATCGCGTTTTTCTGTCATATCGTAAAAGCGGTTGTGCCCGATGCATCCCACATTGAGTTTCACGTTTTCACCGATAATCATCGCGTTCGTCTCAACAATGGCCTTTGTCGCGTCGTGATTAAACGTCACCACCGGCGTGCCGATCAGGTGTTTAGTGCGGGCATCCGACGCGCCCATGCGCATGGAACCATCCACGAAATCACTGGCTGCGCCTTCAAACCAGGTGATCTCAATCGTGCCGTCGGGATGAAACAGATTACGCAGTTGATCCCATTCGCCTAGATCGCGATGGATCCAGCCGGTAAGCAGATCGGTAATTTGTTGACGATCGTCGAGGTAATTTTGCATGTTTTTTGACTCCTTCAGAGAATGGATTTCAGTTTCACCCCTCTTAAAGATAAAATCTATTAGATGAAATTGACCTATCATTCAATTTTAGTGAACTATGAGGCCATCGTATGGAGTTACGTCACCTGCGTTATTTTCTGGCGGTGGCCCAGGAGGGCCATTTTGCGCGCGCCGCTGAACGGCTGAATATCGTGCCACCGGCGCTGAGTATGCAGATTAAAGCGCTGGAGGAGGAGCTTGGCGGCCCGCTGTTTGTGCGCACCAGCCGTAAAGTGGAATTGACCGAAGCCGGACGGCTGCTCCAGATTGAGGCACAGCGCACGCTGGATCAGGCCGAGTACGCAAGCCAAACCGTACAGCGATCTTTGCGAGGCGAAACCGGCCAGGTACGAATTGGTTTTGCCGGAAATGCGGTGTTTAGCGGCAAACTGACGCGCGATTTGCGCACTTTTCGCCACCATTATCCCGATGCGGAGATGGTGGTCAGTGAGATTGCCCCCCCTGACCCAGGCTGACCCAGGCTGACGCCATTCTGGCGGGGCAGCTTGATATTGGTTATTCCCCCGATCACGACAAACTCCACTCACCGGCGCTGATCGCGGAAAAAATTGGTTTGTGGAAGCGCATCGTGGCGATGGCGGATGATCATCCCCTATCCCGCCAGTCCCGGTTGACGGTGGAGATGCTGACCGCTGAACCGCTGATTCTCTACGATGCCCACGGCGCGGATGAGTCGTTGTATCTCGCTCTGAGTCAGATTCTGGGCCATGCCCCGCTCATTTCCCACTGTTCTGCCAGTTCGCTGAGTGTCCTCACGCTGGCGGCTGCGGGTTTAGGGCTGGCGTTAGTCCCGGAGCCACTGATGAATATTTCCGTTCCGGGAGTGGTGTACCGCCCTCTGGATGAACCCGGTCTTGCCGCCAATCTGATGCTGGTCAGTCGCAGGCAGGATAATAATGGCGCAGTAGCCGCTTTTCTCCGTTTCGCGCGTGACGATAGAGAGGGGGAATAGCCAGTCAAAAACGGCTGACGCATTCCATCGCCACCGCTTTAAATTCCTCAAAGCTGCGGGTCGCGGCGAGGCGCGCCATAGCGCGTTCGCGCAGGAAGGTGACGAAAATATCGTAGATAGCCATCGCCTCTTCATACTCACTTTTGCTGATGGCGAGCAGGAAGATGATATGCGCAGTTTCATCGCCCCAGGCGATACCTTCAGGGGCGATAACCGTATAGACCACCGTTTTTTTCGCCAGTAATCCCAGCGCGTGCGGCAGCGCAATGCCATCACCCAGCATGGTGCTGACTATGGCCTCACGTTCAACAACCGAGTCATGAAATTCAGCATCGACAAACCCTTCGTGCTGCAACTGCTGGCACAGTTCGGCAAACAGCGTTTGCTGGTCTATTGGCGTATCGATAACCCGGAAGTGGGTTTCATCGAAGTATTTATTCAGCATCCACGGGCGGGTACGATCGACCAGCACCAGCTTGCCAATTTGGTCTAGCTGATAGTCGGTTGGGAACGGCGCGATAGTCACAACCGGCTTATCTTTTTCACTAATGCGCACCGTCGAAATAATGAAATCTTCTGGCACGGCGTCGAGCTGTTCGTACTCGCGCTGCGAAAGCATCGCGGCAATCTCCACCTGCGGGTATTTACGCTGCAAAATGGCTTCGATCATTCGCACCATCGCCTTGCCCGCATCACACACCAGCAGCACTTTCGGCTGGCGCTGATAGCCAATGTTGTAGTGGCGTTCCAGCCCAACGCCAATGTGCAGCACCAGGAAGCCAATCTCATTTTCACTGATCGCATACGGCGTGTATTTACCCCAGCTAGAAACGGCGGCCAGCGTCATAT
>JBOFJM010000181.1:0-1957 GCA_051656825.1 Kluyvera sp. | reverse complement strand
GGAAGAAACCTGCGACGCCATTGGCGCAAACCTCGATCCCAGCCATTTATGGTGGCAGGGCATCGACCCCGTTGCCGCGATTAAAATCCTCGGAGAAAAAGGCGCAATCCACCATTTCCACGCCAAAGATACTTATCTGGATCAGGATAATATCAATATGTACGGTTTAACGGATATGCAGCCCTACGGCAGTATTCGCAGCCGCGCGTGGAATTTCCGCACAGTGGGTTATGGTCATAGTATTCAGCAATGGTCCGATATTATCAGCGCCCTGCGCACCTGGGGTTATGACTACGTGGTCAGCATTGAGCACGAAGACGCCTTAATGTCGACAGACGAAGGCTTTATGCGTGCAGTCACCAACCTGCAATCAATATTAATCCGGCAACCTTCGCAGGATATGTGGTGGGCATAACGCACAGATAAGGATAGCAAGATGCTTAAAATAGCCATTATTGGATTTGGCGGGATGGGGGCTTACCACGTTAAGCTGATGGCCGCCAGCGAACGTGTCCGGGTTAAAGGCGCTTTCGATATTGACCCGGCGCGTTTACAGGCGGCGGAAATGCAGGGGCTTTTGCCTTATTCCTCACTTGAGGATGTTCTTAATGATAGCGATATTACGGCGGTATTAATTGCCACGCCGAATGACGTGCATAAAGCGCTGGCGATCCGCGCGCTTGAAGCCGGAAAGCATGTTATTTGTGAAAAACCGGTGGCGCTTTCGTCGAGCGAATTTGAGTCTATTTTGCAGGCGGCGGAAAAAGCACAGCGAATTTTTATGGTTCACCAGAATCGCCGCTGGGATGAGGATTTCCTGATTGTGCGGCGCATCCGTGAGGAAAAGCCCATCGGTGAGATTTTCCATATTGAATCGCGGGTGCAGGGGGCCAACGGTATTCCGGGCGACTGGCGGCATAAAGTGGCGCAGGGCGGTGGGATGGTGCTGGACTGGGGCGTACATCTGCTGGATCAGCTATTGTTGCTGGACGACAGCGCGATTCGCCAGGTTTACACCTCATTAAGCTTCGTGCTGGGTGACGAAGTTGACGACGGTTTTACCGTGCATATTCAGTTCCACAGTGGGTTAACCGCCCATATTGAAGTGGGCACGACTAACTTCATTACGCTCCCCCGCTGGTATATCAAAGGAACCGCAGGCACGGCGCTTATCGCCGACTGGGATTTAAGCGGCAAAATGGTGGTGGCGACTGGGCAGAAAGATGTTCCGGCCCCGACGCCTATTCAGGCCGGGGTCGGGCTGACCAAAACGATGGCTCCGCCCAATGAAGACGCCGTCGAGGAAAAAGCCCTTCCCGCGCCTTTAACCCATGCCACCAGTTTCTACAATAACTTTGCCGATGTGGTTCTGGAGGGCGCGGAGCCGGTAGTCAAAAACCGGGAAGTGATGCGGGTGTTGAAGCTGATGGAAGCGATGTTTACTGCTTTCCGTGAGCAACGCATCATACAAAATCCTGACATTTAATCCAGTGCCTGCGCTAACAGCGAAATGGGATGTTCACAACGCTTACTGGTGGACATCTCAATTTGCCATTTGCAGGTTTCACAATCGGTTATCACTAAATCCGCACCGCTGGCTTCTATTTGCGCAAACAGTGGTGCGCCTATCGCTTGTGATGTTGGGTAGTTTTCGCTTTTAAAACCATAGGTTCCGGCAATGCCACAGCATTGCGAATCCAACACTTGTAGCTGGAGGCCGGGAATACGCCGCAGCAGTTCAAGCGTATACAGCGACCAGCCCATTTTCTCCATATGACACGGCGTGTGATACACCACTTTTAGCGGCAGTGGCTTGAGCGGTAATTCCGTGCCTGCGTCCAGTTCACGCCACTGCCAGCGGGTTGCCAGTTCGATGTGCTCACGCAGGCCGCTGTTGTCCACATCCAGCAAGTGCGGGTATTCGTCGCGCAGCGTAAAGGTACAGGTGGACGAGGTG
>JBOFJM010000180.1:0-5742 GCA_051656825.1 Kluyvera sp. | reverse complement strand
TTAATGCCCGGCTGTGGGCGTGCTTCACCCTCAATCTCTGTATCGATCCCAGCCATGATGCGCAGCAGGGTGGATTTACCCGCGCCATTCAGGCCGAGTACACCGATTTTCGCGCCAGGGAAGAAGCTCAGTGAAATATTTTTAAGAATATGACGTTTCGGCGGAACCACTTTGCCGACACGATGCATGGTATAAACGAATTGAGCCACGTTGGACTTCGCCTCTTTGTTTATAGTGATGAATAGACTTTCAAAGGCGAAGTGTAGCTGTTTTCACCGTTTAAGCCCAGCAGGCAAATTCAGCCGCGTAAATACACCAATAAAACGTAAAAAAGTGTTCATGGCGTGGAACATTTTCTCATCAATAGTTAGCATGAATTAATCAGGCGGCAAGATGCTGCACGGATGTAACGCGATAACGAGGAAGCGCTTGTGGAAAAAGCCAAAAAATATATGTGGCGTCTGCTGTCAGCAGGTGTTTGTCTGCTGACTGCGAGCAGTGTGGCCCACGCTGATACGCTGGATCAGCAACGCAGCCGCTATGCGCAAATTAAACAAGCCTGGGACAACCGCCAGATGGACGTGGTCGAACAGTTAATGCCGACACTGCGCGATTACCCACTGTACCCGTATCTGCAATATCGCCAGCTAACGGGCGATCTGATGAACACGCCTGCGCTGGCGGTCACCCAGTTTGTGCAAGCGAACCCTACGCTTCCGCCGGCGAGAACCTTAAAAAACCGCTTCGTCAACGAACTGGCGCGCCGGGAAGACTGGCGGGGATTGTTGGCATTTAGCCCAGACAAACCGGGTACTGCCGAGGCGCAATGTAACTATTACTATGCCAAATACTCGGTGGGAGATGCCCAGGGAGCCTGGGAAGGTGCAAAAACCTTGTGGTTGACTGGGCAGAGCCGCCCTAATGCCTGCGACAAGTTGTTCAGCGCCTGGAGAACTTCCGGCAGCCAGGATCCGCTGGCCTATCTGGAGCGCATCCGCTTAGCGATGAAAGCAGGAAATACCAGGCTGGTGAAGGCGTTGGCCTCGCAAATGCCATCTGAATATCAAACCATTGCCGCCGCCATTACAGACCTTGCCAGTAACCCCAATAACGTGCTGACCTTTGCCCGTTCTACCGGCGCGACGGATTTTACCCGCCAAATGGCGGCGGTCGCTTTCAGCAGCGTGGCGCGTCAGGATGTGGAAAACGCACGGCTGATGATCCCATCGCTGGTGCAGGCGCAGCAGCTTAATGAGGAGCAAACGCAAGAGCTGCGCGATATTGTTGCCTGGCGTTTGATGGGGACAGATGTCACCGATGAGCAGGCCAGTTGGCGTGATGACGCCATTATGCGTTCGCAGTCTACCTCGCTGGTTGAACGACGAGTGCGTATGGCGCTGGGAACCGGTGATCGCTCTGGGCTAAACACCTGGCTGGCGCGTTTGCCGATGGAAGCCAAAGAGAAGGATGAGTGGCGCTATTGGCAGGCTGATTTGCTGATGGAGCGTGGGCGCGATGATGAAGCGCGCGATATTCTGCGGTCGCTGATGCAGCAACGCGGTTTTTATCCGATGGTTGCCGCACAGCGTCTGGGCGAGCCGTATACTCTGCGAGTCGAGAAGGCTCCGGGCACGCCTTCATCCACCTTAACCAGCGGCGCCGAAATGGCGCGTGTGCGCGAATTAATGTACTGGAATCAGGATAATACCGCGCGTAGCGAGTGGGCGAATCTGGTCAGCAGCCGTAACCAGACGGAACAGGCTCAGTTGGCGCGCTATGCGTTCGATCAGAACTGGTGGGATCTCAGCGTGCAGGCGACCATTGCCGGTAAGCTGTGGGATAACCTGCAAGAGCGCTTCCCGCTGGCGTATAACGATTTGTTCGAGCGTTATACTTCTGGTCAAGACATCCCACAGAGCTACGCGATGGCGATTGCGCGCCAGGAAAGCGCCTGGAATCCGAAGGTGAAATCGCCAGTGGGGGCCAGCGGGCTGATGCAGATTATGCCGGGCACGGCGACTCACACTGTGAAAATGTTCAACCTACCGGGTTATAGCAATCCGCTACAACTGTTAGAGCCGGAAACCAATATTAATATTGGTACTCGCTACCTACAGTATGTTTATCAGCAGTTTGAAAATAACCGAATCTTTGCTTCTGCGGCGTATAACGCGGGGCCAGGACGAGTGCGCACGTGGCTCGGCAATAGCGCTGGGCGCATTGATGCTATTGCCTTTATTGAAAGTATTCCGTTCTCAGAAACGCGCGGTTATGTGAAAAACGTGCTGGCCTACGATGCGTATTATCGCCACTTTATGGGCCAAAAAGAGGATGTACTCACCGCAAGTGAGTGGAAGCGTCGGTATTGATGATTGCCTGATGGCGCTGCGCTTATCAGGCCTACAGAACCACGAGCATCATGTAGGCCGGATAAGGCGTTTACGTCGCCATCCGGCAATCGAATACAGATGCCTGATGGCGCTGTGCTTATCAGACCTACGGAATCATTTAGCCTCACCAGAGATTGTGTTATTATTGTACTCGTTCAAGAGTACATAGATAACACGGTGGCCTGTCATGACCCAACAATCCCCTTATTCAGCCTCGGTTGCTGAACAGCGTAACCAGGAGTGGCTTCGCTTTGTGGAGCTTCTGCGTCTGGCGTATACCGACGAGTTGTCTCTGCCGTTGCTCAATCTCATGATGACCCCAGACGAGCGTGAAGCGCTGGGGACGCGTGTGCGGATTATTGAAGAGTTACTGCGCGGAGAAATGAGCCAGCGAGAGCTGAAAAATGAGCTAGGTGCAGGCATTGCGACGATCACCCGTGGCTCAAATAGCCTGAAATCAGCGCCCGTTGAGCTGCGCCAATGGCTGGAACAAACGCTGCCAAAAACGCAGCCCTAGCCCGATACAGGCCGGATAAGGCGCGTTAGCGTCGCTATCCGGCAGCGTGTAAGTTTTAGCGGTAAATGGCGTTGTGAAAAGGGCTTAGCGCCAGCACTACCGCCTGATGGTAAACGCTACTGCGGGTGAGCACACCGGCGGTAAATACGCCAATCGCGCCTTCTTTATTACCAATCTTATCAATGCCGGTATATTTCGACATCACGGGGCCAAGCGCTTCCCCAGCGCGGACTTGCTCAAGAATCACTTCTGGCAGCGGTAGCGTGGCTGAACGCGCTTCTCCGCGCTGATCACGGCTTTCAATCACCACCCAACTGAACGTGGCTCCTTCGTCAATACCGGCTTCAATCGCGACCCAAAAATCTGCATCGGGGCGAGCAAGTCGTGCGTTAGCGACTCGATTACGCGCGCCTGCACGCGTTTCTTCGCTGCCAAAAGGCTGCTCGGGTACACCGGTATCGACGGAAATAGCATCGATCTGACAGCAGTCTTCACCAAAGATCTGGTTAAATGCCGCAAGAATTGCCTGAATTTTGGCAGGATTGGTGGTAGCTGATACAACTTGATGCATAATCATACTCGTCGTCTTTCAAGTTGCAGATGCGTGGGCGTGTTCACTCACCCTTTTTACCTGAGTAAACTTGCCGCCTTCTCGCACCGCGAAAGCCATAAAGTATACAGAAGATAAAATGTCATCGCAGTCTAACGGATAAAAAATATGTTACAGGTATATCTTGTTCGCCATGGCGAAACGCAGTGGAACGCTGAACGGCGTATCCAGGGCCAGTCTGACAGCCCTTTGACGGCCAAAGGAGAACAGCAAGCTATGCAGGTGGGTGCTCGCGTTCGTTCGTATGGCATCACGCATGTTATCGCCAGCGATCTGGGCCGTACGCGTCGTACCGCCGAGATTATCGCCGACGCCTGTGGCTGCGGCATTACGCTGGATTCACGTCTGCGTGAGCTGAATATGGGGGTGCTGGAGCAGCGCCATCTGGATTCACTGACTGCGGAAGAAGAAGAGTGGCGTCGTCAGGTGGTTAACGGCACGCCGGGTGGGCGCATTCCTGAAGGCGAGTCGATGCAGGAGCTTAGCGAGCGTATGCTCGCTGGGCTGACGGCTTGTCTTGAACTCCCACCAGGAAGCCGCCCACTGTTGGTGAGCCACGGGATTGCTTTAGGTTGCCTGGTCGGCACGATTCTGGGGCTACCTGCACATGCGGAGCGCCGTTTACGCTTGCGTAACTGCTCTATTTCGCGCGTGGATTATCAGGAGAGCCTGTGGCTTGCGCCGGGATGGGTAGTTGAAACCGCAGGGGATGTCTCTCATTTGGATACCCCTGCGTTGGATGAGCTACAGCGTTAGCGACGAATCGGAATCAGGTATTCGCAGCGCAGCATAATCGGCGGTTCCTGATTCCGTGCTTCATCCTGCGGGAAGAAGCGCTCAATATCCTGGCCTTTACGACGGGTCAGGTTCAGCATCGGCATACAGGTTCCGTACAGCGTCAGGATGAAGTCCTGCACGCCAGTGCCCAGCCCCTCGTAAGTAAACATCACATACTCACCGCCATCCAGCGTTACCGGATGGGCATTGCTCAAATGGTCGCTCGCCATTTCAGGCGTCAGTGCGGTGGTGTAGAACACCTCTTGCTCATCGTCTTTTTCCTGGCTTGGACGTGGCTCATGAAGCCCGTACAAAATAGGAGGAATGGACGGTGAATTACCGAGGAAACCAGTCCAGAATTGCACACGCATTTGATGACGGAAGGCGGAAATTTCTTCCAGCTTGCAAGTGTAGCTTTGGGTAACCCCGACCAGATGCGTAGTTGGCAGTGTGACAAACTCGTATTTTGGCATCGTGAATTCCCCCAGGCGCAGCGGTGGGCGCATACCGAACGCACTCCAGTCCGGCGAGCGGCGGTACAGCGCAGGCGTCAGGGAAAACTGCTTTTTGAACGCACGAGTAAAGGTTTGCTGAGAATCAAACCGGTATTGCAGGGCAATATCAAGGATAGGGCGCGAGGTCAGGCGCAACGCAACGGCAGATTTAGACAGACGACGTGCGCGGATGTACGCGCCAATCGCATGGCCTGTAACGTCTTTAAACATACGTTGCAGGTGCCATTTGGAATAACCCGCTTTTGCCGCCACATTATCGAGCGATAAAGGCTGATCTAAATGGCCTTCCAGCCAAACGAGGAGATCGCGAATAATTCCTGCCTGATCCATAAAATGCCCTCATCCTTAAATTCTTAGGTGCCTGTTACCAAAGTAGCGGATAATAGCATCTTTTGCTGTTTTAGCATTCAGTGTTTTTTTTGTGCATAAGTGCGTTTTCTGACCAATAATACCGCTGATTTTTGTAAAGCTGTGATCTTTAAACACTTTCCCTTCGGATGATGAATAATCACTTAACTCAATCGACGAAAATGGTAACAATATGAAATACAACAAATTAATGGCTGGCCTGTTACTGGCTGCCTCCAGCCTGGGTGTACATGCGGAGCAGATTGGTTCTGTTGATACGGTTTTCAAAATGTTTGGGCCAGATCATAAGATAGTTATCGAAGCGTTCGATGATCCAGACGTGAAGAATGTCACTTGCTATATCAGTCGTGCGAAAACCGGTGGTATCAAAGGCGGGTTGGGCCTGGCGGAAGATACATCCGATGCGGCGATTTCCTGCCAGCAGGTTGGCCCGATTGCGCTGACCGACAAAATCAAGAATGGGAAGTCTCAGGGGGAAGTGGTATTCCAGAAACGGACATCGCTGGTATTCAAAAAGTTGCAGGTGGTGCGCTTTTATGACGGCAAACGTAACGCGCTGGTTTA
>JBOFJM010000179.1:0-1630 GCA_051656825.1 Kluyvera sp. | reverse complement strand
CGATAATATGCGGTGGCACATCGCCACGGGCAAACGCCGCCATATTTTCCTGCATCGCGACCAATAATGGCGGTTCAAGAATCGGGTTGATAATACCCGATGGATGAATACCTAAAGAAAAGAGAAAGTTAGTTAATGTCGTCAGTACCAGAAAACCGGGTAGATTTGTCGTCAAATGGACTAACGGCGCCTGGATAATCACCTGAATAATGTCGTGAACTTCTTTGCCGGTTGTCACTTTCACCACAGCGGCAACCAGAGAAAATGCCAGTACGACCAGCATAATCGAAAACATCGACTGAAAAGATTGTGCCACCATCGGCGGCACGTCGTCCCCCATACGGATTTGCAACCAACGGGTTTTCGCAATCAACAAAAACAGGTCAGTGGCAATAATGGCGGTAATAATCGCCATAAATACGCCGCCCGCATTGGTGAGGCTTAGCGAAATAACGCCGCTGACCTGTACCGGCTCACTGGCGTTGAGAGGAATAATCGACACCGCACCCGGCATTAACACCAAAAAGGCGGCTAGTGAAACCATCGCAGGAATCATCGGTGCGGCAAATTGTCGCTTACTGGCAATGCTCCATGAAATAAGCACCACCAGCATGAGCGCCAGAATGTTCATCGTACCGGTCAGGATGCGGTCGCCAACACTGCGCACAGCGGTCAGTGTTTCCACAGACAACCATTGCCCGACAACACCTTTTGTATCAAGAAAAACGTAGTTCACCATAATGAACAGCCCCGCCAGCACGAGGAAGGGCACGGTAATAATAAAACTGTCACGGAGGCTGCGTAAATGTATCTCAGAGGCCATCTTCTGCGATACGTAAGTTATTCTCTGCAATATTGTTTCGCCACTCATCCTAATATTCCTCCAGAACGGTGAGCATTTATTTTTCAATCAACGAGAGCGCATGTTCGAGTACCGCTTTTGCATTCGTTCTGCCAAAATCAATCGGGCTAATGGCAGCAACGGGCAAACTATTGCCAACACGCTGGCGTATTGAATCGAGTAAATATTTAATTTGTGGGGCCACATCGACATCTTTATAATGGCCTTCCAGCGCCGATTCAGGCACGGCTCTGGCTTTAACATCAATGCCTTGCGCTTGGGCAATTTCGTTCATTTTGTTACACAGATATCCGGTTGACATGCCTTCATTACAGATCAGAAGAATATTTTTCATCATGACTCCTTATTGATTTCATGGCTCGCAGGATTAGCATCCTGCCCATTCAGTACTTTTTCATAGAGCATTAAGAAAGGCAGATAGATAAGTACACCCAGCACTAACAAAACGAACTGCAAAATAACGTTGCGATAATCACCACCGCTGGCTAAGTAACCTGAAATTAATGGCGGTACAGACCACGGAACAAACACGACAATTTTTGAGACCCATCCCCATGATGTTGCGTAATAGGCGATGACATACAGAATGGATGGGACAAAGGTAAACGGGATCATCAGGATCGGGTTAAAGATAATCGGGAAGCCGAAGATAACCGGCTCATTAATATTAAAGGCGGTAGTCGGTATCACTGTGCGCGAGAATGAACGCAGCTCTTTACGTTTGCAACGGATAAAGGTGGCGATAATTAAACATAGCGTCATCCCGGT
>JBOFJM010000178.1:0-1732 GCA_051656825.1 Kluyvera sp. | reverse complement strand
ACGCGACATTGAACGCCTGCTGAAAAAAGAGATCCCACGCATTGCGCTGCCGGGCTATGAGCCGGATCCGTCGATTAAAGCGGAGCCGATTCAGAATGGCCGCCAGCAGCGTGGTAATGGTGGCGGCAATGGCGGCGGTCGTGGCCGTGGGCAAGGCCAGGGTCAAGGTCAGGGCGGAGCCGGTCGCGGTCAGCAGCAGCCTCGCCGCACCGATGGCGGCGCACCGAAAGCTAAACCGCGCAGTGCGGAAGGTAAACCGGCTTCTGATAAGCCGCGTCCACCGCGCCGCCCGCGTAAACCTGCCGCAAACTGAGTTTTGCCAGGCGGTCTTTGCGTTAACCTGCGCCATCCGGCGTAGCAAGCCCGCAAGGTACTGGACGCGCTGATTGAAGCGAATAAGGACTACTGGCCGGAACTGCGCTAACGGACGGGGTGCGGGGAAGATTTTTCCCGCACCTGAATACAAGCGATTCGCGCCCGCTGTTGTTGCACGAAGATCCATTATGGGGGCTGGGTTAGCCGAATTGCGCGCCGCCTTCCACAATCCTAAAAACTGATACCCCCTCCCGCTGAAAAATGCCACAATAGTGGCTGTTTATACAGTATCTCAGGTTTTCTCATGGCTTTGACCGCCGCGCTAAAAGCGCAAATCGCCGCCTGGTATAAGGCGCTTCAGGAACAGATCCCCGACTTTATTCCCCGTGCGCCGCAGCGGCAGATGATTGCGGACGTCGCCAAAACGCTGTCAGGGGAAGACGGGCGGCATCTGGCTATCGAAGCGCCCACTGGCGTAGGGAAAACCTTGTCCTATCTTATCCCCGGCATTGCTATTGCCAGGGAGGAACAGAAAACGCTGGTTATCAGCACCGCCAACGTGGCGTTGCAGGATCAGATCTACAGTAAAGATCTGCCGCTGCTGCGCAAAATCATCCCCGATCTGCGCTTTACCGCCGCTTTCGGGCGCGGGCGTTATGTCTGCCCACGTAATCTGGCGGCGCTTTCCAGCACTGAGCCTAATCAACAGGATCTGCTGGCCTTTCTTGACGACGAACTCACGCCGAACAACCAGGAAGAACAAAAGCGCTGTGCGAAGCTAAAGGGTGACCTGGACGGCTACAAGTGGGATGGCCTGCGCGATCACACCGATGTCGCCATCGACGATAACCTGTGGCAGCGTTTGAGCACCGATAAAGCGAGTTGCCTGAACCGCAACTGTCATTATTACCGTGAATGCCCGTTTTTCGTCGCGCGGCGGGAAATCCAGGAAGCGGAAGTGGTGGTCGCGAACCATGCGCTGGTGATGGCGGCAATGGAAAGCGAGGCGGTGCTGCCAGAGCCAAAAAATCTGCTGCTGCTGCTGGTGCTGGATGAAGGTCACCATCTGCCGGATGTCGCTCGCGATGCCCTCGAAATGAGCGCCGAAATTACCGCGCCGTGGTATCGCTTGCAGCTCGATCTTTTCAGCAAGCTGGTGGCAACCTGCATGGAGCAGTTCCGCCCGAAAACCACGCCGCCGCTGGCATTGCCCGAACGCTTAACCGCCCATTGCGAAGAGTTGTACGAACTTATCGCCTCGCTGAATGCCATTCTCAATCTCTATCTGCCCGCAACCCAGGAGGCAGAACACCGCTTCCCGATGGGAGAGCTGCCGGATGAAATAATGGAAATCTGCCAGCGGCTGGCGAAGCTTACAGAAATGCTGCGCGGGCTGGCGGAGCTGTTTTTAAATGAC
>JBOFJM010000177.1:0-7778 GCA_051656825.1 Kluyvera sp. | reverse complement strand
TGGACAACGGGCAAATTATTGAGCAAGGTAATCATACAGAACTGCTGGCAAAACAAGGCCGTTACTACCAGTTCAAACAGCGCCTGTAAGCTATGATTAGTGAATACCAGCGTTGAAAACACGCACGGTCAAACGGGCAAATAAAATCGCCTGATGGAATAGGTTTTTAGAGCCTATCCCAGTAGGCGTATATTGTTGCAGCCAGTTTGGACACGGACAGCGCGGAAAAACCGCAGCGTACACGTAGTACGTGAGGATTTTGAGCACTGCCCTGGGCCAAAATGGCAAATAAAATAGCCTAATGGAATAGGCTCTTAGTGAGGTTGTCGCAGTATGCGCCTTGTCCAGCTTTCTCGTCACTCGATTGCTTTCTCCTCACCCGAGGGCGCATTACGCGAACCGAACGGGCTTCTGGCCTTAGGGGGCGATCTCGGCCCTGCCCGACTGTTGATGGCTTATCAACGCGGGAGCTTTCCGTGGTTTTCACCTGGTGACCCGATCCTGTGGTGGTCACCGGATCCACGTGCGGTTTTATCGCCAGAGCAGTTTCACCTCAGCCGCAGTATGAAGCGCTTTCATAAAAATTCGCCCTACCGCGTGACGCTCAACTATGCCTTTAGCCAGGTTATCGAAGGCTGCGCACAAGATCGCCACGAAGGCACGTGGATAACCACCAGCATCAGCCTCGCGTATCAACGCCTGCATGAGCTTGGCCATGCGCATTCGATTGAAGTGTGGCATCACAATACGCTGGTAGGCGGCATGTACGGCGTGGCAATGGGCGAGCTGTTCTGCGGCGAGTCGATGTTCAGCCGAGCCGAGAACGCCTCTAAAACTGCGTTGTACGTCTTCTGTGAGGCTTTTCGTGAAGCAGGCGGTAAATTAATCGACTGTCAGATACTCAATAATCATACTGCTTCGCTTGGCGCGGTGGAAATTCCACGCAGGGATTACCTGGAACAGCTCGATTCTCTGCGTTTGCAGCCGCTATCCGACAAATTCTGGGTTCCACGCCATCTCTTTTCACCTGAAACGTAAATGTTTTCAGCACAATCTTCATCAGGATGATATAATTGCCGACGAGAGTCGCTTCTGCCTTTTGCCCCGCCGCCGTTTGGGAATCATTCGAGTCAGATAACGCCCACGTTAATCCTGCTGTTTCCGGCCTGGTTCGCGCCCATCACACGTTGCTTTTGTGTGGTGAAAGGGTAATGCGCAAAAACGACTTTCGCCAATTAATATGCACAATTCTTTACTTACTTGATGAACTTCGGCATTATCTTGCCGGTTCAAATTACGGTAGTGATACCCCAGAGGATTAGATGGCCAAAGAAGACAATATTGAAATGCAGGGTACCGTTCTTGATACGTTGCCTAACACCATGTTCCGCGTAGAACTGGAAAACGGGCACGTGGTTACTGCACATATCTCCGGTAAAATGCGCAAAAACTACATCCGCATCCTGACGGGCGACAAAGTGACTGTTGAGCTGACCCCGTACGACCTGAGCAAAGGCCGCATTGTCTTCCGTAGTCGCTAATAGCCGCAGATAATGAGCGCCCGACGCCAATGCCGCCGAGTGCTATTTGCCAAACGATGCCTCGCTTAACGCGGGGCATTTTTTTGCCTGCCATATATAAAACAAAGCAAATATCGCGAATCTCTTGGTTTTTTAGGAGGTTGCACGACAGGGTTTTACCCTATAAATCGGCGCATATTTCTAAACTGCCTATGCGGAAGTACACGAGGCAATATCATCTCATTGTTTCGCATAGGAAAAGACATAAACCCTCTTTTTATCTCCTTTTTATAACCCTATATTCAGCATTTAAAAATCAAACAGTTACCAGGCCTGAATTAAAAAGGATAAAAATCCGCCCTTAAGATTGAGGGCGGATGCATCGCATATTAGAACCAGGGAACCGTCGCAACAGCGCTCAACCCGTAACTGCTGAATACGCCATCGGCGGGCGCAGTTTGCAATGGCCCATGCTCTACAAACAGGCGGAATTGCTGATTACTCGAAAGGCTTTTTATTGTCAGATAAGGCAGTGTCGTTCGTTGCACCGTCAACGTAGGCAAACGCGCTTCAGCTTCCTCTGGCGTTAACCACCCTTTTTTTACCGAACGGCGTAACAACCGCTGCGGATTACTTTTTACCTGAACACGATTGACCGTTCGCCACCCTTTGGCTTCGGGTATCGGAGAAACTATCCCACATTGGCAATAGTCGTTCATGCCCTTACGCCAGTGGGTCATTTCAAGTTCGTGCAATGCGCTGGCGCTACCATGCAGACGCAAGCAGCCACCCAGCGTGATGTCATAGAGAGGAAAACTTACACCGATATCACCTTTACCTCTCGCCCCCAATGCGCGATGAAGTTTGGCAAACAGCGCAGACATCAACATACCGGTATTAAACTCAGGATCAGGTAACACCCGGATCTCCAGATAGTGATCCATATCCAGCTCCTTATTCGCTCTTCTCACCGAATACGCCACCGCGAATCAGTACCGCCATCACGTAGTGCTGCTGCTCCGTATCAGGTTTTACCCCTTTGGTTACCCAGTTATCCAATAAGGTGTAAAAATCCATTTTATCTTTTGGCTGGCGACAAGCGACACCACGGCTTGTGACTGAGCCGTAAGGTTCCACAGCAATCGCCCCCAGTTCATCAGTACGCGGATGCCAGGTATCAATAGTGCGCAGTGCATTACCGATTTTCTGTGAGTGGATACCTGCAACCCCCGCCACCTGATATAACACCCGACTTTTCGTGCTATTGCTGTCCAGCACCAGCTCCTGAGACGGGAAGACTTCCTGCCCAGCGCCCAAACGGACCTGAGCCTCGACATTCAGCATGACCCACTGTTCGCCGTTTAATCCCTTAGCAATCACAGCAGCGAGTTCATTCAATGACTTCTCACGGTAGTCAAACTGGCGCAGTGAATAATCATGGCTGTTAAATGTCCATGACTGCTCGCCCGTAGTCACTTTTACCTGAACCTGTTCTGCACCAATTCGGTTACGCCACAGAAAGCGGCCATTCGCCAGATTAGTCGCATAACGGTATGCCAGTTCACCAAAACCGTGTTCCTGTATATACCCCTCAATAACCTGTAAAAGCGCATCCTGATAGGCCATATCATTACAAACGGAAGGCGTAGACAAGTTCCCGAGCACGCGCAGGGTAAAGACTATTTTGAGCGTATCAGCATCGGCAGGTAATGCGGCGACATCTACACGTTGCAGGTTTGCTTTTTGAATTTCGGCATCTAACTTTGTAGGGTCGCTGGCAATCGCATTTTTCAGGCGATTGAGATAGTGCCGCGCACAGCCTTTTCTTGTATTTCAATCGGTTGCCAGTTAGCACCTTGCCAGTTACCGGCATACATTGTTGCATCAGAGGTTGCCAGTTTGCGTTCAAATGCCAGCACAGAAGCCGTTTTTACAGAGACAGGAGCCTTTGCCATAGTCATATCCTTATTCATATTCATCATTAATCGTGAAATCATCAGCGACCGGCGGCATCGCTGAGCAGTAGTAGCCGGTATCAGTCGTTCGATAGCGCCACAACAGTGGCTCAATGTCGGTTATTCGATGCAGCCCACGCCATTCGCCAACACCGTACACGGCTTCGACAAAAGCAAAAGGTGTGGCAAGATCTCGTGCTTTTTCCACCTCACCCGGAGCGTACAATGCTGAAATACGCTGATAACCACACATTAATGGCACGAGATAACCCGGCATCGGTTTAGGTTGATACTCCCATCGCGCGTCATCCCCCTCTTCTGCTGGTTCAGCCAGATATTTGATGGCAGCAAAATCCAACCAAGCGTCCAGAAGCGGCTTTTCTGGATGCTGTTGGTGATGCTCCGCTAACCATCCGCTGCGATCGTATAAAGCAAAACCGGGCATTAGCCGCCACAGGATTTGCCGTAACTGCTTTTCATTTTCGGGGGGATAAAAAATCTGCGGGTCACGCATACTGATAATGCTGCCACCGGCCAGTTTTTGCCCCTGACACAGCATTTTCAGATGCTTACACAGCGCGTCTTTACCGTATTCGCCATTGATAATTTCACCTTTACATTCAACCACCAGCGAAACGGTGAGGTGCATCCGCCCTTCTTCATTGAAGGAGGCGGTATTACCTTCTTTAGTCAGCGGATTACGGGTAAGCGCAAATTGATAATCACGGCCAGACGAGTACGCATGAACCTGATGTTCATGGCTAATCACCGAGCAGCCGTCAAAACGAACGCCATATTCTGCGTAAATTTTACGAGAGAGTGCATGGACATAGCCCAGAAAATGGGTGATGGCCGGAAATCCCTAGGTTAATCCCGCCACGGCATTAGCATTCTCGACGCGTAAATGGGGCAATATCACCAGATAACTCATTTCAGCGCCTCCTGCACAATAGCGTCCATTTCTCGCATCCGTTGGCGGAACAGAGACTGCGTACGCCATTCTCGATATTCAACCGCGCCAACATCCAGGCTCGCTTTTTTCAGTCGATAGTTCAGCCAACGGGCAAAGTCTTCTGCCACACAAGCCTGCCAGTCATCTTTGTCGCGTTCGAGTCTGAATGTTTCATCTATTTTGCTGCGCCAGGGGTCAAGCCAAAGCTGTTGGTGTAACGGCATATCGGGGCAATGCTGTGTCCAATCCTGCCATTTTTCCTGCTGGAGGGTTGAGGCTTGCATAAAAAGGAGGTCGATAAGTTCATCAACATACCGCGCCCTGGTTGTGCGGATATGGACATTATTTCGGTCAGCATTCACCGCTAACAGGTGGGTCATGCTGGCGAGCACACCAGACGCAGCCCGATTAAACGCCCCACTACGTGTAAAAAGACTCCGCATATTTTGTGGCGCGCGCGGAAAGGTTATCCACGCAGGGGGCTTTGAAGGCAGTAGCCAAATGCGACCACCCCGCGAACTATTCAGGGCAGATATATTGTGCGGTTTAGCCCCTCCGAAATGCATCTCGGCAAGATTCGGGTAGCGGACATCAGGCTGCGAATGCCATTTTTTGCCCTTATGCGCATCCCGGATGGCTTTCGCCTCTTCGCCAAAACGTGCAGCCACCAGCTTTTCTTGCATCGCCTGCGCCAACGAAGTCGCAAACAACGGGCACAGAAGGTGGTAACTATCATCAACGGGGAAGTAGATCTGCTTCGCCAGCTTGTGGGAAGAAGGCTGCGCTGGGGTCAATGCCTGATTGAAGCCATCTACCCATTGTTTCAGTTGCGCTTCGTCTTCAGCCAGTGCCTCCAACGCTTGATAATCACCACGTTTCAGGCAGTCGAGTAAGGAGTCTCCATCGACAACGGTTTGCAGTAATTTAGCCACATCCAGCACCGCTGCATTACCTACCGCATCAGTAGCAATGCTCGATAGCGAGTCTGTGCTGAGATAATCAGCCTCACTTTCCGTTTCCCGATAAATACTGCTACTTTTCGAATCACCGTGGGTAAACTTCGCCGCATGGGTGACAAGGCTAATTTGCCAGGCACGTTTTGCGGCATCCGTTAGCCAGTTTCTGGGCTGATAGCGAGCATCCAGATCCTGACGTTCCTGCGCTATCGCGCTTGCATCCTCCCCCTGCTCCAACCGTTTAGCGGCCATTTTTTCAAAGGCTTCAAACTTGGGCTGCCTTCGCGAGGCGATGTAATCGGTGATAAAAGTTGTTAGAACCGTTCCATCCATTTCCGCTCCTTTTTGTTATTTGATTTCCGATAAAAATGAACCCCTATAGATATTCGTTGCAATACATATAATAACCGTCAAGACGATCACCAATAGAAATAGTACCACCAGTTACGAGTTGCACGCTAATTGTATTACTCTTAAAATATTAATCACTGCCGTTGGCAGCTTAGAAATATAGGTATTCTTGGTCATTGCTCTTTTCCTCTGCTGTACAAGCAGCTCGCGCCCCCGTTCAGGGGGTGCGAAACACACCCAACCACGGGTGATAAAACCAATCTTTAACGGCATCGTCCTCACTGACAGTCACACGAACCTCACCAAATATCTCCCCTATCTGGTCGATTTCTCGATTCTGCTTATCAGCCAGTTTTAGCAAGACTTGTTTGTAATCCACCGCTCCCCAGCAGGCTACGCCGCTGGCACAGGTGAGTTTCTGCAACTTAAAAGTGGCGGCTTTGCCTTCGTTATTGTCCTGGCGGGAGAAAAAGCGTGGCTCACTTTCTTCATCTTTCATGTGCAGGTAAAACACCGCTTCCGGCTGCGAGCATCGAAATGGGGTTCTGCGCTGCATCCAACCGTTCCAGCTCAAAGACTGACGCCACCATTGCGCCGCCACCACAGACGGGCTTTTCGTGCTTAACAACGCATCTTTTAAGCGCTGATGCTCCAGCTCCGCCAGCTTGTTTCGCCATCCGGTGACAGGATTCTCGGTAACGCATTAATGGTGCGGAAGTCCTGCAACGGGAGCAGTTTCCGCAAATCATGGCTGACAAGAAGATGGGTTTTGTCTTCAAATCCTGGTTTACAGAAGGCAGGCGTTTGGTGCTGTAACGCTTTGATATTGTGACTAAGAATCACCAGATTCTCACTTTGCGGCACAACACGGCGATGGCGTTGAACACGCCCGGCAAACTGGATAATGGAGCGCATCGAACTCGGTTCTATTATTCCCCAATCCGCATCCCAATCTCGCCCCACCTCAATAACCGAGGTTCCGAGCACGACAAAAAGATGATGTTTTTCTGGGCGATGCTGAAGTGCGGCGGCAATATCCGTATTGCGCCAAAGGGCATCCGGTTGATGTCGGGTAAAGGCGCTATCCAGACGGGCTTCAATATCCGAACGCACCGCCAGAGGATGGCGGGCATGATAAACGCAGTAGTGAATGCAAACATCGTCCGGTGAAGGTATCGCCATTAGCGCTTGCGCCACCGCCACCAATGGGTTGATATTGGCAAATCTTACCAACCCTAACGACACTGTTTTGCCCGTTTCATGCACCACTTTATGTGCCTGATGTAAGGCTCGCATTTGGGTATGCACAGTGTGAGCCACACTGGCTATCACTTCGTCTGTCGCCGGAGTTGTTGTCTGAACCGCCGCGATACGCCCAAAATGGAGACGCGGCTTTGCAGCCAGCATCTGTGCCCGTTTGCTGATAAACGCCTGATGGGTTTCATGAAACGTACGACCATCGGCAATCCGCTCCGCCTGTGCGTGCTTTTCATCAAACCATGCACAACCGATGTTTACCGGCCGATCGTGCCCTCCACACGCAGACTGCCATATTTTGCGCCCAGCCAGGTAAGCGGCAAACAGCGCTTGAATGAGATCTGGCGGCAACGTCGCAGATGAAAGCAGCACGCGAGTTCCCAGCATTCCCGCCCAGTTCATCAACCGGCATACGGCGTAGAGATCGGCAATATCAAAATCGTCTGGTTCATCCAGCACGAGATCGCTGGTTAGTAGCCGTAACATGGCGGGAAGCTGTGAACCACCTCGCACACCTTCCGTTGCAGGAATCAAGTGATCGATAGTTGCCACTAAAATCGGCGCACTGATCAGTGCCTTTAACTTATCATCACCTTGTAACCATTTTTCCAGTACACCCGTATTCATGCTGCCGTCGTAATGAACGTATTGCACTTCATCAGACAACGCATCTTCCGAAGCACTGCCACGATCCGCATCCGGTTTTTCCGCGTTTTTTTGCTGCCACAGCCTTTTTACCGCCGCCGAACCTATCAGCACCGCCAGATCGTCCTCATCCAGACCTAGC
>JBOFJM010000176.1:0-2396 GCA_051656825.1 Kluyvera sp. | reverse complement strand
CCGGTGCTTTGCACGAGGATCATTTCAGGTTCGAACGGGTCAGCCAGCCGGTCCTGTTCAACGATAAATTCCATTAATGCTTCCAGCACATCCAGACGGTTGGAGTGGTAGACCCGTAACATATTCGCTCCTGACTACTGACTGACCGGGCAATGCAGGCGTGACAATGCGCCCTGCTTACCCATAGGGGTGGTAATAGTAGCATTGATGCTGACACAACGTTGTGATGATGTCTGTAGGCGCTGGCTTCCCCATCCAACGGGTAAGGCGGCGGCCTGTAGCTGCGTTTGTGTCCAGGCGTAACGCCACATCTGCCGATACTGGTTCATCTGTACGCTACTGGTGGCTAAGGCGCGATAATAACCACCTAAGGCGGTAATAACACTCACCATCAGTAGCATGGCGAGCATCACCTCCGGCAGGCTGAAACCGCGTGGTGTTAAGGATTCTGGCATAACGTCACCTCCTTTAAGGGGCAAAAATCACTCCAGCCGTGTGGGGAAAAGCGAATACCGCTCGCAGCCCAACGCCCGGACTGCCAAAGCGAAAAAGCACCATACTGAGCAATCAGCAGTAGCGAGCCATCGGCAAAAAGCCGCAGGCAGACTCGGCTTTGCACGTCATAGGGGCGGCATTGCACTCCGGTTTCAGCCAGCCACGGTTGCTGGGTTGCCCACAGCAAAGCGGTATGCACCCGCGCCGTGCTTTGCAGCGCGCGGCTTTCGTCAGTAACCATCGTCAGTTGTTGTCGCTGTGCCTGGTTCAGCCCTTGCAGCATTAGGCTTCCCAGCATCAGCACCATCGCCAACGAAGAGACGCCGCGCTCGCGGTTCATAGGTTGTAGCCCGTTACACAATATTCAGCACGCGCTGTTGCGCCGTGCCCTGCCGTTGCCGAGAGCATCAACGTTAGCGTCGGTGAATAGCCGTTTAGGGTCTGGCGAGTCACCTGAAAAGCGGTAACGGTCATGACCGCAGGGTCGGTCATTTTGTCCCAGCCGTTGCCCTCGCAGGAGGCCGCGCCGCGCAGTGTTTCCAGCGCACCGGATTTAAGGCGAAAGCCAATGCTGTCGGCTGCATCAGGGGGCGAGGCCTCCCAGACGCCATTGCTGTTACCATCCCAACGCACAACCACACACTGCCCTTGCTGCATGATTTGCAGCGGTTCACCCGCACAGCGTTCCGCACCATAATAGCCTGCGCGTTGCAGATGTTTTGCCACCGTATACAGCCGCTGCCAGAGGTCATCCTCCAGCGTTTGTTGCTGCGTTTGCATTAACACGCCGCGCTGCAATGCCGGTAAAAAACGTGATGCGCCGAGCAATAAAATACTGCTGATAGCCATCGCAATCAGTACCTCCAGTAACGAGAACCCGCGCATTAGCATTGTGCCGTCTCGCACAGGCGGATTCGCCCCCAGCTTGAGATGACCACCGACCGACTCCCCGCTTCATTCGCCACCGTCACACTGCCCGCCCACGCTGTATTGCGCAGGCCAAAGAAGGCCAGATTGGGCGCGATGTTAGTTAGCGCCACCTCCGCCCACAGTGGCTGAAAAACGGCAGGGTTCCCCGCAGGGCAGCCCTCCAATAGTGCGTCATCGGCGACCAGACACCAGCGCTGCTCCGCCCGATTAACCCGCAATCGCCGATCGCGGTTATGCCAGTTCGCCTCATTGCGGATGTACACAAGGTAGTCGCGCAGCGCGCTGGCGGTTTGCCATAACCGCTGTTGCTGCTGCCAGCGTTGCCAACCGTACAGGCCCGAAGCGCTCAGAATAAGCACCATCGTAACAACGATTAAAGTTTCGATAAGGGTGTAGCCCTGTTCTCTGTTCATGACCGCGAGTGTTCAATAAACCAGAACCAATGACGAGCAGCGTTTGGCGGTTTTACGAGGCGCTATCAGAGAAAGGTGGCGTGTTGCAGCGCATTACAAATAAACGTCGAGGAGGATCGAGAGAGAGAGATAAAAAAAACCGGCGCACATTGATTGGCACCGGTTTTCATCATAGAAAGGATTGCAGGAAGGATTAAATCGCCACTGGCGCTTTAATGCCAGGATGCGGGTCGTAGCCTTCAATTTCGAAGTCGTCAAAGCGGTAGTCGAAGATAGATTCCGGCTTACGTTTGATAACCAACTTCGGCAACGCGCGCGGTTCGCGGGTTAGCTGCAATGCGGTCTGTTCCATGTGGTTGCTGTACAGGTGCGTGTCGCCGCCCGTCCAGACAAAATCACCCACTTCCAGATCACACTGCTGCGCCATCATGTGCACCAGCAGCGCGTAGCTGGCGATGTTGAACGGCAGGCCGAGGAACACGTCACAAGAGCGTTGATACAACTGGCAAGAGAGCTTGCCGTCGGCAACGTAGAACTGGAAGAATGCGTGGCACGGAG
>JBOFJM010000175.1:0-3857 GCA_051656825.1 Kluyvera sp. | reverse complement strand
ACCCTGGCGCGTCTTGCCGAAGAGTTGGACGGCAATGGGACAACGGTCGTGACTATCGGGCCGGAGCGCTATGGCACAGGGGCGCATCTTAGCGCGCCATCCGGGCTGCCTCTGCTGCGATTAATCGGTGGGATGCTTTATATTCAGCACATGACGGTAGCCTTTGCTCGGGCGAAAAACCTACAACCAGGGCAATTTCTTTATGGGCAAAAGATCACGGTAAAAATTTAAGATGACAACCGGCGCGGTTGCCAGGGAAAAAAGAGAGCGTTGATATGATGCAGCATGAGGTGTGTGCAGGGGTTGATATCGGAGGGACGGGCATCAGAGTTGTCATTATGCAGGGGGAAACGCTGCTGATCTCGACGACGTTTGCCACCGCACCGCGTTGAGTCGCTGGCGCAGCGTATTCAGGCGTTACTTCCGGCGGGCTACCGCCTTACGGGCGTGGGGATTGGTGCTAGCGGGCCAGTTGATATTGATAGCGGCGTGATTGATAACCCCTATACGTTACCGGCGTTTTCCGGCTTTTCGCTGACCGCATCACTGGCTGAATGCCTGCACGTGCCGGTAAAAATCGACAATGATGCGATAGCGGCGGCGCTGGGCGAATACCATTTTGGTGCCGGTATTGGCAGCCAGCGGATGCTAATGGTGACGCTGGGAACGGGTGTCGGTGTGGCGCTACTGAATAAGGGTTTGCCGTTCAGAATGGCCGACGGCAGCCACCCAGAAGCAGGGCATATCCCGATAGGGGATAGCGAGCAAGTGTGCTATTGCGGCCTGATCGGCTGTTGGGAAAGCCTGGCAGCGCGCAGTTGGTTGCAGGCGCAAATCGCGCAGCAATGGCCTGATATAGATTATCGACAACAATCGCTGGCGGACTGGCAGCGACTTTGCCAGCAGCACGCCAGCCTTGCGGAGATTTTCCACCTCTATGGCCGCCAGGTAGGGCGAGGATTGGGGGCGCTATTGATGGCCTACGGGCCAGACATCACGGTGCTGAGCGGTAGTGCGGCTTCGCTGTACCCATTATATGAGCAAGGATTGCACAGCGTATTACAGCGTGCGCCGGGATTTGAAATTAACCGGCAAATTCACATCTCGACTCTGGGAGATAGTGCCGGTGCGATGGGTGCGACCAAACTGCTCTCTGATACGGCTTTGCTTATTTAGTTGATTGCCATTAGTATTTACACGAAATCGTGCATCGAATAAGGGCCGTAGTCAATGACCGCGACAGAGCGTAGAAACCAAATCATCGAACTGATTAATGAGCGGGGGTACGTAAACAGCGGTGAACTCTCCGCCTTCTTTGCTGTGGACAGCTCGACTATTCGTCGGGATTTAGCCTTCCTGGAGAAAAATGGGCGTTTGCTTCGTACTCACGGCGGCGTTTTACCGCAGCAGGATTCACTGGATGGTGATTCACCGTGGAATGTACGACGGGATATGAACGTGCAGGCGAAATGCGCGATTGCGCAAGCGGCGCTGGCTGATATTAAAGATGGCCAGACGCTGATTCTGGATAACGGTTCGACTGTTTACCAGCTTGCCGTGGCCTTGCGTGAACGAAAGAATCTGACGGTGATTACTAATGACCTGATGATAGCGATGCAACTCTCCCAGCATCCGTCTATTACTCTACATGTTGCGGGGGGAGTCATGCTTAATAACGTCTACACCCTGGTTGGGCCAGATACGCTGAGCAAATTCGCCAATGTTCATACCGATTGGGCGTTTCTCGGTGCGGAAGGCGTGCACTATGACAGTGGTATCACCAATATCAATACCGTAGAGGTTTCGGTAAAACAGGCGATGATTGCTGCGGCGAACCAGACCGTCGTGCTGGCGGATAGCTCAAAAATCGGCCATAAGGCTTTTTCGCATGTCTGCGGGCTGGACGCTATCAGCCGGATCATCACCGACGATCAACGGGTGATAAAAGAAGCCCGAAGCTATGGTGATAAGCTACAGATAGTGAGCATGAAAGCCTAGCGTAGACGAACGGGGAAGGGGGCGCTGGCTGTTTTCTTCCTGCGTTGCTGAGAAGTGCCATAGGTTAGAAAAGCAAAAAGCCCGCTCGAAAGCAGGCTTTTTAAATTTGGCTCCTCTGACTGGGATCGCCTTTGCCATTAACTGGCTGATCGGAAAGCTAAAGTAAAGTTTCTTGGTTGCCAAGACCACCAGAATGACCACCTATTCCTGAGTTAATCCACATGACCAAATGAAGGTGGTATCTATATGGCGTAAGATCAGCTGGAACGTCATTAATCCACTGTTGGTAATGTTGGGGTGAATATCACCGTCACAGTGCCCGTATAATGACCCGCGGTTTTATCCATCACGTTGAATTTATCGACGATAAAAGCCAGCGGCGCGGGGGCGCACAGCACCGGATATACAATAGAAGGCAAGCGTACCGGTCGCACATAATCTTCGTTAAAGTTGTCCCAGGTAATCCCTTCATTGTTTTTCACATCAATCAAAGAACCGTCCTGAGGGCTCTTCATCTTCAGGTGGAAATCAATGCGATCCGCTTCAGGTCCTTTAGACGCGCCGTCCCGATAGAGGGAAAAATATCCGTTTTTGCGCCCAGGCGCTGAGGCGCCTTCGTCCCGAATGAGCACGTCATAGCGGGTACTGTTAACGTTGTAACCATCGTACAGGCACATATCCAGCATTGTGTAGTCTGAAGCCCAGGCGTTGCCGTCCGGTGCACCTTTGGGTTGGAGGTTCAGCTCCACCAGCGGCGCAGCACTACTAAACTTTGGAAAATAGATATCCATGTGGTCAGGATCAATCACTTTCAACGTAATCCATGCGTTCCAGTCCGCCAGAAATACCCCCTTCCACTCCATCAGCTTCAGATGCAGCTGGGCTTTCCACACCCCGCCAACCGGAATTTTGCTCAGTTCGCTGGCGGGAATATTCACCGTCAGCGCCACTCCGTCGAATCCAACGATATCACAAACAACATAACTAGCAGCGTGAACCGGGTAATGACCACCATATTCCCCACAGCCAGAGGCGATACCGGCACTACTATGCATATCTTTTTCCAGATAGCCTTGTAAGTTCAGTTCGACTCGCATACCGCTGCGTTGTTCTGTGAAAAGCAGCGGTAGGGTGGTACTACCGCCGGCGCCGTCGAACCAGACTTGTGAAGTATTACATTTCCCATGCGTTGAGTCTGAACTGCTCTCACATACCCAACTACTGCGCCCCCACAATGGAGGGTTGTCTGTATCGTAGCCGCCGGATTCTCTGTTCCACAGACTGATACTTTGCGATGGGCGATTCATGCGATCGAAGGTGCGTTCAATCGTAATGGAGCGTGGGGCCGGCTCTACCCGCGTCGCATGTGCAGCGGACGTTATCAACATGAGTACTGTAACTGTCGCGCTGAAAAACGATGCTCGCCCCGGTAACGCCGGGAATCGTGTACATAATCCAGTGGCTAATTTTTTCATCTGACTTATTCTCCGCGTTGTAACGCTGTTTCCATGTTGTTGTTCCGTTTCAGTTTCGCCAGTGCGTTTTCGCGGATCCCCTGCGGTAAATCACTTTCGGCAATTTCCCGACAGGTGGTTTCGCCTACGTAGCGCACTACGTTGCGCAGTTTTTTCACCGTCAGTGCACACTGGTAAAAGTGACTACCGGAGAGCAGGTAAAGCGCTTTCGCCTGATTTGTCAGTTCGGCAGTAAAGCCGCCATCCTGGCTGAGCAGCAGCATTCTGCTGTTGAGACCGAGCACCAGGTGCTGACGTGCGGCGTCCGGCAGCAGCAGGCGCCCCACATAGCCAAAGCGTTGTTCCACCTTCACGTTGCGCACCCGCATTTTGCCCGGCAGCAAC
>JBOFJM010000174.1:0-3914 GCA_051656825.1 Kluyvera sp. | reverse complement strand
CGTTTGGCCGTACTCGACAGGCCAGGCCACCATCGCAAAACCGCTGTTGTGGTCGGGAATAATACGAAAACGATAGCCGTGATACCCTGCTCCAGGCTCTTGCGGGCTGAAGGCTGGCCCCAGAGGGCTAGGCTCTTCGCCCGGTGAGACTGGCCAGTAAAGACCATCTTTTTTCCCTTCGCTACTGACAATTTTTTGCGCATACGATTGATTCAGCGCGTAATAGCGCTCCTGGGCATCGACGTAGGCGTGCAGTGCGCCAATAGCCGAAAGTTCATTACGACCGATGGTTCGCGTGAGGATCTCCTCCTGGGCGGCGGGCATATCAAAATGCCAGCCCTGACCCGTTTTCACCAGAGGAATAGGAAGTTGCCACGCCTCTTGCCCGACGTTCAGATGCGCCAGATTATCCTTCTGCACAATATGGTGGCTCACTTTCCAGTCGCGGTTAAAACGTGCCACCGCCTCGGGATCGGCGCCTTCCGGCGGCAGAAATTGCCGCCAGTTATCGCCCAGAAGCGCCGTGAGCTGCTTATCATTGTGCAGCGCCACTGCGCTGGCAAACGCATCGGCTGCCGCTTCGGGTGACGTAAATACCTGTTGAACATGGCTGATTAATGGCAATGACAACAACAGAGCGCTTAACAGAATTTTTTTCATCAGAAGCTCCAGTTAACGATGGCGAAGTTCGCGGTGCTCAGAAATATTTTCACGCACAGCCGCGCGCTGCCCGCTGTCGATATTGCTGGAACGGCGGCTTTCCTGCCCGCGCCGTTGTTGAGATTGCCATGACGGCGAGCGGCTATCATTACCGCTAAAGACGTTGGAATGCGTATTCTGGCGAGAGGCTAGCTGGGTGGCTCCAACGTGCTGGCGAATGTTTTCCCTCTGAGGTTGCGAAACCGGATGCTGCTGGGCCTTTGACTTCAGCTCGCTGCGCTGTTGCGGCGAGGTCGATTGCTTAAGTGCCTCTCGACGGCTGTTGTCTTGTGTTTCGTCATAGCCACGATAATTATTGCGCTGGGCAATGTGATTCAATTGCCGGGAGGCGGCGTTACGCTGACTATCACGCGATGTTTCCCCTGACAGGTTGCCCGCAGGCGTCTGGTTGTGCTGCTTTAATTGTGTCATTGCGGCCTGCCGTTGGCTGTCTCGTGTCGCCGCTGTCGCGGGCGTGCGTTCGGTTGAACTTAACCCACCGCTGACGTCGGTTTGATGAAAACGTGGTGATACTGCCTTGTTCTGATAAGGCACGTTATCGCGATAGATGGGGTTATGTTGCCAGCCCATCGTTTCGCCATGAATATTTTGCCCACTGATCTTGTTGAAATTGTTGACGTTAATATTGATGTTATCGCCATTGTGCTGATAATCGCCGCCGCCGTGGTGGTGGTCGTCATCATCGTGATGGTGATGATCGTCATCGTCCCAGTCGATGTTGCTGAAAATAGCGTAGGTGGTGGCGACGCCCAGACTATAGCCGAAGCCTTTAACAAAGCTCTCGGCGAACTGTTCCCCCGGAGGCGGCGGCAGATATACCGGCGGTGCGGAGGTATAAGGCCAACTGCTGCCGTAGACGACCGTTGGGTTGTAGTTCGGCACGTAGACGATTTGCGGGTCGCTCGACTCGATTTTAATCACCGTTGGGGTGCTGTTTGTGCTGTGTGATGATGACGCAGACACCGTGCGTTTAGTGGTGGTCACGGTCTGTTGAGGCGTGGATTTCAGTGAGCCGGTCTGCTGCGCCAACTGGCGAAGTTTTTGCACCGCATCCATCACATCCTGCGGCTGTGCCAGAAACGCATTGCCCAGATTTTCCACCCACTGCGGATCTTCCGCCATCATGGCGGTGAGCTGCGGGAAGGCGACCAGCGATTTAACGCTGACATCCCACGGCTGGCTGGCCACTGCTTTCACCGCCGCATCGCCCTGTTGGCCGGGATGATCCTTCGACCACTGTACCGCCTGGATAACATTCTCGGGATAGGTTGATGCCATCAGCACCTGCGACAGCAGCGGATCAGGGTAGAGTGCGACAGGCGCGACCCATTGCGTAATTTGCGCGACGGTGTAGGTTGCCGGTGCGGCAGTTTGCACTGGTGCTGCCACGGCGGCGGCTGGTGGCGCCTCCGGTGGCGCAGGCTCGCGGCTTTTGACAAACAGCGTACCTGCGGCTGCCAGCAGCCCGGCGCTGCATATCAATGCAATATAGTGGGGCTTGAAGGGCAAATTCATGGAGGTTCTCCAGGGAACGACACATTCCGTATCAGTGGGTCGGATATGCCGCGAGTATAATGAGCCTGTTGTTTGTTTTTTGATTAAAGCAGGGATTTGAGGTGTTAGCGGGGGAATTTGATGCGGGTTAAGTGTCGCCTTCTCATTGCCAGATGGGTTAATCCCCGTTCAATGAGTGGTTTTTTCTTATCCCAAAAAGGGTTTTTTTAATCTCTTATATCAACATTAACGATTCAGCAAATATTTAATGTTGCTTTTTTGTAAACGGATTAACACCTCGATAAAATCCTGCTATTCTGCCCGTTGCGGTACTCGGCGTTTACCCTACAAACTGCTGTCTCACAGGAGCGTGAAGAAGAGCCGACCGCATATGACAATGAGAGCGAGGAGATACCGTCGTGCTAAAAGAATACCGTGAGCACGTAGCTGAGCGTGCCGCTGAAGGGATTGTAGCCAAACCCTTAGATGCAACCCAAATGGCCGCGCTGGTTGAGCTGCTGAAAAATCCGCCTGCTGGCGAAGAAGAATTCCTGTTAGACCTGTTAACTAATCGAGTACCGCCGGGCGTTGATGAAGCCGCCTATGTTAAAGCGGGTTTCCTCGCCGCTATCGCAAAAAGCGAAGCCACTTCCCCACTGATTACACCAGAAAAAGCCATCGAACTGCTGGGCACTATGCAGGGTGGTTACAACATCCATCCGCTGATTGACGCGCTCGACGATGCCAAACTGGCACCGATTGCCGCCAAAGCGCTGTCCCACACTTTGCTGATGTTCGACAACTTCTACGACGTAGAAGAAAAAGCGAAAGCAGGCAATACCTACGCGAAACAGGTTATTCAGTCCTGGGCTGACGCCGAATGGTTCCTGAACCGCCCGGCGCTGGCAGAAAAAATGACCGTTACCGTGTTCAAAGTGACCGGTGAAACCAACACCGATGACCTTTCTCCGGCTCCGGATGCATGGTCTCGCCCGGATATTCCACTGCACGCGCTGGCGATGCTGAAAAACGCCCGTGAAGGGATCGAGCCGGATCAACCTGGCGTTGTTGGCCCAATCAAACAGATTGAAGCCTTGCAACAG
Source organism: Kluyvera sp. (assembly GCA_051656825.1). GTDB lineage: Bacteria > Pseudomonadota > Gammaproteobacteria > Enterobacterales > Enterobacteriaceae > Kluyvera. Next base: position 597 of record JBOFJM010000174.1, on the reverse strand, counting down.
AAAGGTTTCCCGCTGGCCTATGTGGGTGACGTTGTCGGTACGGGTTCTTCCCGTAAATCCGCCACTAACTCCGTATTGTGGTTCATGGGCGATGATATCCCTCATGTCCCGAATAAGCGCGGCGGCGGCCTGTGCCTCGGCGGCAAAATTGCTCCTATCTTCTTCAACACGATGGAAGATGCGGGCGCGCTGCCGATTGAAGTGGACGTGAACGACCTGAACATGGGCGACGTGATTGACGTTTATCCATTCAAAGGCGAAGTGCGTAACCACGAAACCGGCGCACTGCTGGCAAACTTTGAACTGAAAACCGACGTACTGATTGATGAAGTTCGTGCGGGTGGTCGTATTCCACTGATCATTGGTCGTGGCCTGACGGCGAAAGCGCGTGAATCTCTGGGCTTGCCGCACAGTGACGTTTTCCGCCAGGCGAAAGATGTCGCAGAAAGCAACCGTGGCTTCTCTCTGGCACAGAAAATGGTCGGTCGTGCGTGCGGCGTGAAAGGCATTCGTCCGGGCGCATACTGCGAGCCGAAGATGACGTCTGTCGGTTCTCAGGACACCACCGGCCCGATGACCCGTGATGAGCTGAAAGAC
>JBOFJM010000173.1:0-3528 GCA_051656825.1 Kluyvera sp. | reverse complement strand
TGATGATTTTAAAGTCGTGTGTGAAAGCGGTCAGGTTCGCCACTTTGCCTGGCGCAAAGCTGCCCAGTTGTTTCTCTACGCCAATCGCGCGAGCAGGATACAGCGTCGCCATACGCAGCACTTCGTCCAGCGCAATGTTGGCGTGCTCAACCAGGTTGCGTACCCCTTCGATCATCGTCAGTGACGAACCGCTCAGCGTGCCGTTTTCATCAACACAGAGTCCATTGCGGTAGTATATTGTTTTACCAGCAAAAATGAACTGTTCTATGTTTGCGCCAGCCGGTGCTGTGGCATCGGTAACCAGGCACAGCTTATCGCCTTTCAGGCGTTTTGCGTTACGGATATTGATGAAGTCTACGTGCAGACCATCGGCGATAATCCCGCAGTAAATTTCGTTGGCATCAAGAATCGCACCCGTCAGGCCAGGTTCGCGGCCAGACATGTACGGCATCGCGTTAAACAGGTGCGTAGCGAAGGAGATACCCGCGCGAAAACCAATGCGCGCTTCTTTCGCCGTGGCGTTAGAGTGACCCGCAGACACTACAATACCGGCGTTAACCAGTTGGGTAATGACTTCTGGAGCCACCATTTCCGGGGCGAGGGTGATTTTGGTAATCACATCGGCGTTATCGCAGAGGAATTTCACCAGCTCGGCGTCCGGTTTACGCACGAAATCAGGGTTATGCGTGCCTTTTTTCACCAGGTTCAGCCACGGGCCTTCCAGGTGCAGACCCAACGCCTGATTTGGGTGTTTTGCCAGATACTCACGCATCACGCGTACACCCTGTTTCATCAGGTCGTCGCTGGTGGTGATAAGCGTTGGCAGGAAGCTCGTACAGCCCGATTTCTCATTGGCTTTCTGCATGATTTCCAGCGTTTCAACGCTAACGGCTTCTGCCGTATCGTTAAACTGAACGCCGCCGCAGCCGTTGAGCTGAACGTCAATAAAACCAGGGGCGAGAATGGCACCATTCAGGGAACGCTGTTCAACGTTCGCGGGTACGTCAGCCAGTGGGCAAATACGTTCAATAAGGCCATTGGCGACAATAATCGCATGGTCATCCAGAATTTCGTGACCGGTATAAACTCGGCCATGGGTTAATGCATACATTACGACCCCCGGTATTCAAAAAAAGTTGTCCCGTAGGTCACTACGGGACGGACAAACAATTACAGACCTTTGATATTTTCCGCTTCCAGCTCGTGGAAATATTTCAAAGTCTTCACCTTCAGTTCCATCGTGGACGGTTCGTCACACACGATCAGCGCTTTCGGGTGCAGTTGCAGACAGGTAATCGTCCACAGATGGTTCACGTTGCCTTCTACAGCCTGTTGCAGCGCCAGCGCTTTTGGTGCGCCCTGCACCAGAATCATCACTTCTTCGGCATCCATCAGCGTGCCCACGCCAACGGTCAGCGCATATTTAGGTACCAGCGCGACGTCACCGTCGAAGAAGCGAGAGTTAGCCACACGGGTTTCGTGGGTCAGCGTTTTGATACGGGTACGGGAAGAGAGCGACGATGCGGGTTCGTTGAACGCGATGTGACCATCGTTGCCTACGCCGCCCATAAACAGGTGAATTTTACCGTAAGAGCGAATTTTCTCTTCATAACGGTGGCATTCTGCGTCAACATCCGGCGCGTTGCCGTTCAGCAGGTTGATGTTTTCTTCTGGGATATCAATGTGGTCGAAGAAGTTGCGGTGCATAAAGCTGTGGTAGCTTTCCGGGTGTTCCTTCGGCAGGCCCACATATTCGTCCATATTAAAGGTGACGACGTGTTTAAAGCTAACCTGGCCCGCTTTATGCATTTCAACTAATACTTTGTACGTCGCCAGCGGAGTACCGCCGGTTGGTAGGCCGAGCACAAACGGACGGTCTGCGGTTGGCTTAAATGCGTTGATACGGTTAACGATGTGGCGAGCAGCCCATTTGCCGACTTGTTCAGCGTTAACGAGAGGAATCAGTCTCATTCTTCACCTCAATATGTAAAATGTAAGCAGTTGGCGGATGGCGTCTCCGTGCACTCGACTAAGCTTAACCCGTTTACACCGACAGGGAGCAATCCGTTTTGATTTTTTGAATGATAAAATAAGTTTTCATGGTTAGCCAGTGAAAGGGAGTGGTAAGAACAATATTTGGTGACTATAGTCACAAAAAAGGCGTGTTTAATTTGCGATACGAATTAAATTTTCACACACTCATAAGCCTGAGTGTTGTGATTGCAGTTTACTAGACATCGCAGTGTCATGCTTTTTTGCACAATAAAAAAATGGCTTAAATGAGTCGTATCGGGGTCTCGTAGGGGGAATAAGATGAATATTTTAGGTTTTTTCCAGCGGCTAGGTAGGGCGTTACAGCTCCCTATCGCTGTGCTGCCGGTAGCAGCACTGTTGCTGCGATTTGGTCAGCCAGACTTACTTAACGTTGCTTTTATCGCACAAGCGGGTGGAGCAATCTTCGATAACCTGGCACTGATTTTCGCCATCGGTGTGGCTTCCAGCTGGTCTAAAGACAGCGCGGGTGCGGCAGCGCTGGCAGGTGCAGTAGGTTATTTCGTCCAGACCAAAGCAATGGTCACTATCAACCCAGAAATCAACATGGGTGTTCTGGTAGGTATCATCACCGGTCTGGTGGGTGGTGCGGCCTACAACCGTTGGTCGGGTATCAAACTGCCTGACTTCCTGAGCTTCTTCGGCGGCAAACGTTTTGTGCCGATCGCAACGGGCTTCTTCTGCCTGGTATTAGCGGCAATCTTTGGCTACGTATGGCCACCGGTTCAGCACGCCATTCATTCCGGTGGTGAATGGATTGTGGGCGCAGGTGCGCTGGGTTCCGGTATCTTTGGTTTCATCAACCGTCTGCTGATCCCAACCGGTCTGCATCAGGTTCTGAACACCATCGCCTGGTTCCAGATTGGTGAATTTACCAACTCCGCTGGCGTGGTATTCCACGGTGACATCAACCGCTTCTATGCGGGTGACGGCACTGCGGGGATGTTTATGTCCGGCTTCTTCCCAATCATGATGTTTGGTCTGCCAGGTGCGGCGCTGGCGATGTACTTCGCAGCACCAAAAGCGCGTCGTCCAATGGTTGGCGGTATGCTGCTGTCCGTTGCAGTCACCGCATTCCTGACCGGTGTTACCGAGCCGCTGGAATTCCTGTTCATGTTCCTGGCTCCACTGCTGTACCTCCTGCACGCGATCCTGACCGGCGTTAGCCTGTTCCTCGCTACGCTGCTGGGTATTCATGCAGGCTTCTCCTTCTCCGCAGGTGCTATCGACTATGTGTTGATGTACAGCCTGCCGGCAGCAAGTAAGAACGTCTGGATGCTGGTGGTAATGGGGCTTATCTTCTTCGTTATCTACTTCGTCCTGTTCAGCGTGGTTATTCGCATGTTTAACCTCAAAACGCCGGGCCGTGAAGATAAAGACGACAACGTGGTGACTGATGAAGCGAACAGCAACACCGAAGAAGGTCTGAACCAACTGGCAACGAGCTACATCGCGGCTGTCGGTGGTACTGACAAC
>JBOFJM010000172.1:0-1843 GCA_051656825.1 Kluyvera sp. | reverse complement strand
TATCATGCCCACACAGACTAAGCTGCTCCAGTTGTAAGGGCAAAAAGTGGCGAAAAGCCTGATGGTAGGCTGCAATAAAGTGTTCGACATCCAAGTCGCCCAACAATACCCAACGCAGACTGTGCATCGGTATCAGGCTCGGATTGGAGATAACCGGTTGCTGTTCCGTCAGCATGGCTGAGACCCATCCTTAAATTTCATGTCAGCGCGAATGTCATGCCAGCGCATTAGTTTCGCAGAGAAACTTATTTCATATCAGTGAGTAATATTTCACCATAGCTACATTACACATCCGCGACACAGTTAGCAAAATATGCTGTATCGATGCAACAATCCCTTGAAATATTAAGGATTATAGATACACGCTAAACATGAATAAGATTAGGCGGGATAAATCGCCCCCAATACCGCCAACTGACTCGCCCCCGTCACCGCAGGCAAATTACCCGGTTGATGATGCATGCCACACCAAGCTAACCACGCAAAAGCCATCGCTTCCATATAATCAGGGTCTACGCCACGACTGGCCGTAGAAAGAACCGTGCTCGATGGTAGCAAGGCCTGTAACCGAGCCATTAAGAGAGGATTATGAACCCCGCCGCCGCACACGAGTACTTCCGATAAACCTCGATGCTGCAGCTGCTCGGCAATCGTCACGGCAGTGAGCTCTACCAGTGTAGCTTGCACATCGACAGCTGAGAGGTGTGCAAAAGCGTGCAACTTCGGTAGCAGCCAAGCAGGATTAAAGAGTTCGCGCCCCGTGCTCTTTGGCGCTGGCTGGCTAAAATAAGGCTCTTGCAACAAACACTGCAATAACGCCTCATTCACCTTCCCTTGTCGGGCAAATTCTGCATCACGATCAAATGACTGGCCGGTATGCTGCATAACCCAGTAATCCAACAGCACGTTACCCGGGCCGGTATCAAATCCTAAGACAGGCCCTTGTGGCTGTAGCAAGGTAATGTTTGCCATACCGCCAATGTTCAGTACCGCTCGCGCGGAATGCGCGCCAAATAGCGCAGCATGAAAGGCCGGAACTAACGGCGCGCCTTGCCCGCCGAGTGCCACATCTTTACGGCGAAAATCGGCCACGGTGCAAATTCCGGTACGCGCCGCAATGATATTGGCATCGCCCAGTTGTAGGGTGAAAGGATACGGACCTTGAGGATCATGAAAAACGGTCTGCCCATGACTGCCAATGGCACGAATTTGTGCCGCCTCAACCCCACTCTTTACCAGTAACTGCTGCACGGCATTGGCGAAAAAGGTGCCGAGACGCTGATCTAACTGACCGATAGCCACCAGCGTGGTGCTTTGCCCATGACAGACATCCAACACCGCTTGTTTAAGCGCGGCGGGCATCGGCAAAAAATCATTGGCCAGCAACGTCACTTGCTGACCATCGGTTTCAATCAGGACACTATCCACACCATCGAGACTGGTGCCTGACATCAGGCCAATATACTTTTCCATCACTGACTCCGCCTGACCTGCTTGCATACCGTTGTTCAGGTTGTAGATTATGGTTTAAGAACTATATGGTTTAAGAAACATTGGCTAAGAACGCTTAACTCAGAGCTCACTCAGCGCTCACTCAGCGCTTTTTTCTCACTGTCAGACAGTTTGTCGCTGCTTTGCAGCCTATCGAGCAATCGCTGTTTGTTCGCCCGCAATTGCTGTTTGAGGACATTGGCAGCATCGATGCGATAGCGCAAATCATTAAAGCTGCCATATACCTGCAGTGGAATGCTCAGTTGCGACCACTCTGGCCCTAAATCTAAGCGGTTATTAATCTGCAACTGGCACTGCTTAGCCGCCCAATCCAGTGTACCGGTAGCATTCA
>JBOFJM010000171.1:0-2329 GCA_051656825.1 Kluyvera sp. | reverse complement strand
CGCATCATCAGAACACATGGCTTGAGAGGCGCTGGGTGCGCGTGTTGCCTCATGCCGTGGACAGCGTGCTGCTATTGAGCGGCGTCGCACTGATGCTGATGACGCGCTATTTTCCCTTCACCGAAGAGGGGACATGGCTGACGGAGAAACTGTTTGGCGTTATGATTTACATCATTTTGGGTTTTGTCGTGTTAGGACGTCGTCGTCCGCGCAGCCAGCAGGTAGGGTTTATCGCCTTTATGCTGGCGCTGATGGTGTTGTGCATCATCGTTAAACTCGCCATCACTAAAGTTCCGCTGTTGGGGTAGGGTATGAAGTCACTGGCTGATTTTGAATTTAATAAAGCGCCGCTGTGCGACGGCATGATCCTAATTTCCGAATTAATTCGTGACGATTTTCCGACGCAAAAAGTGCGTGAGCAGCTTGAGTGCCTGGTGGCGCTGGCGCGGGAAGAGATAAGCCCATCGTGGACGCTGACGCGGCAGATGGAGCGGCTGATTGAACTGTTTTATCACGAGTGGAATTTTGGCGATTCCTCTGGTGTTTACCGCTTGTCGGACGCCCTGTGGTTGGATCAAGTCTTGAAAAATCGTCAGGGCAGCGCGGTGGCGCTGGGGGCGATTATGCTGTGGATAGCCGGACATCTTGATATTCCTGTCGTACCGGTAATTTTCCCTACCCAGTTGTTGTTGCGCGCTGATGTTGACAGTGAAGAACTGTGGTTGATTAACCCGTTTAACGGCGACACGCTGGATGAACATACGCTGGAAGTGTGGCTGAAGGGCAATATTAACCCGATGGCTGAACTGTTCAACGAAGACCTCGATGAGGCAGATAACGCCGAGGTGGTTCGCAAGCTGCTCGATACGTTGAAATCGGCGCTGATGGAAGAACGGCAGATGGAGTTGGCGCTGGCGGCCAGCCAGGCTTTACTGCAATTCAACCCAGAAGACCCGTATGAAATTCGCGATCGCGGGCTTATCTATGCACAGCTTGAATGCGAACATGTCGCGCTGCATGATTTAAATTATTTCGTTGAGCAATGTCCGGAAGACCCGATCAGCGAAATGATTCGCGCGCAGATTAACACCATTGCGCGCAAACAAATTACTCTTCACTAATTGGTTAGAATCGCGGTTATAATCGCGGAAATACCCTAACAAGGCGATCTTATGAAACAAAAAGTGGTTAACATTGGTGATATCAAAGTAGCAAACGATCTGCCGTTTGTTCTGTTTGGTGGCATGAACGTGCTGGAGTCACGTGACCTGGCCATGCGTATCTGCGAGCACTACGTGACCGTGACCCAGAAGCTGGGCATCCCTTACGTATTTAAAGCTTCATTCGATAAAGCCAACCGTTCTTCTATCCACTCTTACCGTGGCCCAGGCCTGGAAGAGGGGATGAAAATCTTCCAGGAACTGAAACAGACTTTCGGTGTGAAAATCATCACCGACGTTCACGAAGCAAGCCAGGCACAGCCGGTTGCCGATGTGGTTGACGTCATTCAGTTGCCTGCGTTCCTCGCTCGCCAGACCGATCTGGTGGAAGCGATGGCGAAAACCGGCGCGGTCATTAACGTGAAGAAACCCCAGTTTGTAAGCCCTGGTCAGATGGGTAACATCATGGATAAATTCATCGAAGGCGGCAACGACAAAGTTATCCTGTGTGACCGTGGCGCAAACTTCGGTTATGACAACCTGGTTGTGGATATGCTGGGCTTTGGCGTAATGAAAAAAGCGTCCAATAACTCTCCGGTTATCTTCGACGTGACCCACGCTCTGCAATGCCGCGACCCGTTTGGCGCTGCATCCGGCGGTCGTCGTGCGCAGGTTGCTGAGCTGGCACGTGCGGGGATGGCGGTTGGCCTGGCGGGCTTGTTTATCGAAGCACATCCAGATCCAGATAATGCGCGCTGCGATGGCCCGTCTGCGCTGCCGCTGGATAAACTGGAACCATTCCTGAAACAAATGAAAGCTATCGACGACCTGGTAAAAGGGTTCGATGAACTGGATACCAGTAAATAAGATTTGCTGATGAATAAAAAAGCCGGCCCGTTTATACGAGCCGGCTTTTTTTATTGCCATCGGTGCTTGATTGCCAGATGGCGACGCGTTGCGTCTTATCCGGCCTACGCATCTATGTCTGCCTGTAGGCCGGATAAGGAATAGCCGCCATCCGGCGGGGGGGATCAGGCGAAAATCGTCATCAGATACGCCGCGAACAGCGCCAGATGCGCCGCCCCGTTCAGCACGTTGGTACGCCCAGTCGAGAACGAAATATGGCACAGCACCAGCGAGGCAACCATCACGATCATCTCCGGCATTCC
>JBOFJM010000170.1:0-2393 GCA_051656825.1 Kluyvera sp. | reverse complement strand
AGCTCATTTAGCAAGTCATCTGCCGGGTTATGCCCTTCGCCGCGATAGCCGGTTTTCAGCCACTGTTCGAGGATTACCCCCCCTTCGGTATGGCAAGAGGCGGAGTCGGCATTGTATTCGTAAACCTTCAACCCACGCTCATCCATGCAGAAATCCATGCGACCGGTGATCATGTCGTGGCGGCGACGCTGCCACGACAGGCGCAGGCGTGGCCAGAGGATTTTCGGGATATCAAACAGCGCCAGCAGGTTGTCATCACGCATGACTTTATCGGTGGCGTGCAGATACATCAGATGCATCTCGTTAGTCGCTTTAATCAGCTCCTGTTCCGCGCTTTCGGTCATGGTGAAATACTGGTACGGATCCTGGTTAATCACATGACCATTCGCCGCAACGTAGGCTTTTTGCAATGAGTCTTTTTCATCCAGCCAGTTACCGTCGAACTGACCGTGATTGTCCAAGCGCGCCGCGCCGAGATTCAGCGCTTCTCCGGCAATGGCCGGTTGCGGCAGACTGTAACGCGCATCTTCGGTCTGAATCATCCAGCCCAGAATAGTGGTGTCGTCAAAGGTGTCATGCAGAATGTAATGCCCGTCGTTGACTTCCAGCGTCAGCTCGCGCGTCCACTGTTGCCCTGCTGGCAGCGGCGAGTGCAGGACATTTTGCTCCGCAATGCGCACTTTGTTGCCCAGCAATTGGGTAATCACCGCGACGTGGCCGGTTTCGTTAAACTCACCGCCTTTTTGCCAAATCAGCAACGCGCCGACCGTTGGCGCGCGACGGGAGCCGTTAGCGAAAGCCTGGAGGGGAAGAATGGCGTCGTTGACCACCTGGCGCAGATAACGCAGCGAGAAAATCTCGTAGGCCATGCCCACGTCGGTGAAGACAAATCCGTAGGTGATGAACAGGAAACGGCGGGCAAACTCGACGCACTGCCACTTGTGGCCCATGTATTCGTTGTCGATGTAGCTGCGAAACGAAGCGTCGTCAGGCATGTCGCCCGGTTTTAAGCTGCTGTAATTTGAAGAGTAAATCGCTACGCCACCCGGCGCATACCCCAACAACGTGCCAAATGGGGCGTCACTATTGGTACTTCCCGTGCTCATGAACCGTCCTCAAACGTGCCGTGCGATTTTTATCGCCCTGCACGTTGAAATGAGAGCTTATCCCAGTAAGCGTGCCAGTCTGGACACCGACAGCGCAGAAAAACCAGAACGTACATAGAGTACGTGAGGATTTTGAGCACTGCCCAGGGCCAAAATGGCAAGTAAAATAGCCTAATGGGATAGGCTCTTAATCCAACAAAAGTAAATTAATCATACACCCGAGTGTGCGAGGATGGCTTATCAAGGGGAAAAATATTCATCCCAGAGGCTGCTACACTCACTACCTATACGCTAAATACCCATCATCCAAGAAGGCGAGCAACTATGTCAGAGAACCTCTATCAGCCACCAAAAGTTTGGCAGTGGACGCAAAGCAACGGCGGCGCATTTGCCAATATCAACCGCCCGATTTCTGGAGCCACTCATGAGCGTGAGCTGCCGGTAGGCCAGCATCCGTTACAGCTTTATTCTCTGGGCACGCCCAACGGCCAGAAAGTGACCATTATGCTGGAGGAGCTGCTGGCGCTGGGCATTAGCGAGGCGGAGTACGATGCATGGTTAATCCGTATTGGTGAAGGCGACCAGTTCTCCAGCGGCTTTGTCGAGGTCAACCCGAACTCGAAAATTCCGGCGCTGAGCGACCACTCCACCACGCCGCCAACCCGCGTCTTTGAGTCAGGCAATATTTTGCTGTATCTGGCGGAGAAATTTGGTCACTTCCTGCCCAAAGACCTGGCCGGGCGCACCGAAACCCTGAACTGGCTGTTCTGGCTGCAAGGTTCTGCCCCGTTCCTCGGCGGCGGATTTGGTCACTTCTATAGCTATGCGCCAGTGAAAATTGAGTACGCCATCAACCGCTTCACTATGGAAGCGAAGCGTCAGCTAGACGTGCTGGATAAACAACTGGCGCGCGGGCGCTATGTGGCAGGCGAAACGTACACCATCGCCGATATCGCCATTTGGCCGTGGTATGGCAACGTGGTGCTGGGCAATGTTTACGGCGCGGCGGAATTCCTCGATGCAGAAAGCTACAAAAACGTAATGCGCTGGGCGCAGGATATCGCCAGCCGTCCGGGCGTGCAGCGTGGCCGTATGGTTAACCGCACCAGTGGCCCGTTGAATGAGCAACTGCACGAGCGCCACGACGCCAGCGATTTTGACACCCATACCGAAGATAAGCGCCAGCAGTAATGTGCGATAAACGGGGGCGCTGCCCCCGCTTCTATTGCCCTTCGAGCCGATAACCTGCCATAAAAAAGCGGACGGTGGTGCTGGAGTCGTGCTCTT
>JBOFJM010000169.1:0-2398 GCA_051656825.1 Kluyvera sp. | reverse complement strand
GCGATTTCCAGCGCGATATCGCAAGAGGTTTCCGGGATAGGAATCACCACGTCGATATCCAAATCTTCCCACTCGCGCGCAATCTTCTCGCCCAGTTTCGTGCCCATATTGACACGCGCACTGTAGACGGAAATTTTGTCGATAAAGGAGTCAGGACGCGCAAAGTAGACATACTCGAACAAGCATGGGTTGCTGACCGGATTGTCGGCACACTGACGGGTAAATAGCTGACCTTTTTCAGTGATGTACACCGCTTCGCCTGGCGCCACATCGCGCAGGAATTCGAAGCCCAGCGTATCCAGCGCCACGCTTTCAGAGGCGACCATATATTCGGTACGACCATCCCCAATATCGCGCTTGCCCAGCACCAGCGGGCGAATACCGTTCGGATCGCGGAAGGCAACCATGCCGTGACCGATAATCATCGCGACACATGCATACGCCCCACGAATTTGGCGGTTTGTCGCAGCAATGGCGGCAAAAATATTGTCGGCTTCCAGCGGATAATGACGGAAGTTGTCTAATTCGCTGGCGAAAATATTGAGCAGGATTTCAGAATCAGAGGTGGTGTTGATGTGACGGCGTTTTTCTTCAAACAGCTTTTTACGTAACTCATGCGCATTGGTCAGATTACCGTTATGCGCCAACGTAATACCGTACGGTGAGTTGACGTAGAAGGGTTGTGCTTCAGAAGCACTAGAGCTGCCCGCCGTTGGGTAGCGCACGTGGCCAATACCCATATTGCCCTGCATACGCTGCATGTGGCGGGCTTCAAAGATATCGCTGACTAAGCCGTTTGCCTTACGCAACCGGAAGCAGTTGTTGGCATCAATGGTGATGATGCCAGCGGCATCCTGTCCACGGTGCTGAAGCACCGTTAGCGCATCATAAATCGACTGGTTTACCGGCATAACACCGGCGATACCGACAATACCGCACATACGTCTTTTCCTCGTTAAGCAACGGCCCAAAGCTTATACTTTGGGCAAGAAACTTGACGAGCTTTGAAGGTATTCAAAAAACCATCTGATAACGGGTGAAAAGTAAGGAATAAACTGCGACTGCTGCCAGTCAGCGCTTTTCGCCATTCCGGTAAAAGTGTCGAGGAAAAACAGAATAGCGGCGATGATCAGCACCCCACGTAAAGCGCCAAAACAGATCCCCAATACCCTGTCTGTGCCCGACAGACCGGTTTTCTCCACCAGCTGACCTATCACATAGTTGACGATAGCGCCGACGATGAGCGTCACGATAAACAGTGCCGCAATAGCAATCCCATTTCGAACCCGTTCGTCCTCAAAGCCCGTAAACCAGACAGACAGTTCCGTGTAGTAATGGCTAGCAACATAAAAAGCACAGCCCCATGTCACCAACGATAATGCTTCACGAACAAAACCACGGATAAGGCTAACTAAGCAAGAAAAGCCCAGCACCGCAATAATGGCGTAATCAATCCAGACCATATTTGTCCCACGATTTTACGCCCTGTCATCCAGTTCGGGCGCATTCTAACAGAAAAAGAAAACGTTTGCGTAGGGATTTCCTTCCCAAGCATAAATAAAAAATGGCGCTGAAAAAATATTCAACGCCACTGGTTTCCGCCCTCACCCACGGGCAAAAAACGCCCCCTTTGCCTGATGAGCAAAGGGTTCAGGGTGAGAGGTAAAGCAGGATTAGTTCGGGGTATATCCCATCACCACACCGCTTAACCCCGATAGCTGCTTCAGCTCGCCAAGCGAACCTTTTAGCTTATCTTTCGAGGCGTCCGGGCCAACCAGAATACGGGTAATTTTACCCTGAACTGGCGTCGAAGGCGACGTGTAGGCGCGATAACCTGCACCGCGTAAACTGGCGACAATTTCGTTCACTTTGTCGGCGTTTTTCAGCGCACCTAACTGCACCACGTAGGCTTTGCCAACCGGCGCAGGTTTCTCTTCTGGCGCGGCTTTTGGCGGTGGGGTTACGGCAACCTGCTCGACCACCGGCTGTGGTTTCGGTTTTGGCTTCTCTACCGGCTTCGGTTTCGGCAGTTCGGCGGCAGGTGGAATCTGCTCAAGGTCGCCGTTGCCATTGACCGCCAGACGGCTGGAATCCAGCGACGGCGCCGCAGCATCACCCGCTCTTACCTCTTCCGCAGCACCTTCCGGCGGCTGAGCAGGCAGTGCTTGCGTCGCCGTCGGCAGCATATCCGGCTCATCACGATCGCCAGGCTTTGGCACCAGCGGGATGGCAGCAAACTCATCCTGATAATGTTTTTTTTGCCCGTCGAGCAGCCCTGGCAGTACGATGACCCCCAGTGCAACTAAGACGATTGTCCCAACAAGACGGTTCTGAAACTTACTTGCCACCGGCTCTCCCCGCGTCCAACTCTTCCATCACATGCGCTACCGTATGGAAC
>JBOFJM010000168.1:0-4083 GCA_051656825.1 Kluyvera sp. | reverse complement strand
GACGGTCACGTTCGTATTCATCGCATCGATACCCCGCGCACGCTTCACTGCGTAGAGGGCGGTTTTGCCGCCAACCATCACCGCCTGACACAACAGACTCGCCAGGCTAATTGCGTCACGCTTGAAACCACTGAAGATTACAGCCGGATAGTCAATCTTGCCGGTGACCGCCTGGCGTTGACCCTCACCACGCCCCCTAATAGCAACCTGCTGTATTCGGCTCCCGCCGATATTCCTTGTTTATCGGCGCAGATAAGCGCTGGAACCCACTGGCTGGCCTGTTATGTCAGCGCTGACCCAGGCGCAGTGCAGGAGATGCCAGAACCCCTTGTTTTTGATGTCCCTACCCAGCAGCTCATTATCAATAAACGCTGCCTGATGATTGTATAAAACTGACCCTCTGATTGACGGCGGAGACCGCAATGACTACACCAGTTCAGTCGATACGTTCGGCATATATAAAGCTCAGTCTTTTTGTTTTTCTGTTTACCTTTACCTGGGCGACAAGTTTCGGCCTGTACGCCATCTGGCTTGGCGATAAGGCCGGGCTGGACGCAGTGGATATCGGCACGGTGTTTGCCGTCAACGGCATTTTTGCGGTGGTTATCAAGCCGGTTTACGGCTACATCATGGACAAAATAGGCATGAAGAAACACCTGCTCTATTTTGTCTGTATTGTTTCGGCGCTGATGGCCCCGTTCTTTATCTGGGTTTATTTGCCGATGCTGCAAAGCCACTTTATTAGCGGGATGATTGTCGGCGCGCTGTTCTTTAGCCTCGGCTGGTACGCCGGTGTCGCGGCGGAAGAATCCTACGTAGACCGCTTCAGCCGCTTGTATAACATGGAGTTTGGGCGTATTCGCATGTGGGCCGCGTTGGGCTGGGCTAGCGCATCATCGTTCTCCGGTTTTCTTTATAACATCTCGCCCAAAATCAACTTCGTCATCAGTAGCGTGTCGGCGCTGTGTATGTTTGCCGTGTTACTGACGCTGAAAGTTGACCACTTCGGTCAGGAAGAAAATAACGTTTTATCGAAAGAGAAAATTGTTATCACCGACGTGCTGCATCTGCTGGCTAACCGTAAATTCTGGATGTTCGCGCTCTATATCGCCGGTGTGGCGTGGATGATGTTTATCGCCGAGCAACAGTTCTCGCGCTATTTCGTTACCTTCTTTGCCACCAAAGAAGAAGGCAACGCCATGTTTGGCTACATGAGCACCGCCCAGTCTGCCGCCGAGTTTTTCGGCATGATGCTAGTTCCGAGCATTATCAACCGTATCGGCGCAAAACAGGGGATGCTGCTCACAGGGCTGGTTATCAGCCTGCGCCTGATTATCTCCGGCCTGACCAGCGACCCGCTGATTATCTGCCTGGTAAAACCGCTGTATGGCATTGAAATTGCCCTGATTCTGGTTTCAGTCTTTAAGTATATCGCCGAGCATTTCGACAAACGCATCAACGCCACCATGTATCTGCTGGGTTACCAGGCGATGATTTATGTTGGCTCCATTGTGGTCGCACCGCCGGCGGGCTACGCCTATCAGAGCATCGGCTTTGAACACACCTATCTCATTATGGGCATCACCGTGCTGATATTTACCGGTGTCTCCGCCCTGACGCTGTCGGCTTGTCACAGCCACAAACAGACTGAAATTAAACACCAGGTACTTAATTAAAACGGGAATATGAACCGCATGACGTCTGAAAAAATCGCTAAAGAACCGCTCGCATTGCATCGACTAAACCCCGGTGAACGCGACGAGATTGGCCGTAAGATTCGCGCAGTAATGCCCACGTTGCTGAAGGCCATTGACAGTAACGCGGGCTATTTTGGCTCGCGCTTTCCCGACGCCGCCTGCCAGAACGGCCGGTATCCGGTTATCGACAATATAGAATGGACGACCAGTTTCTGGACGGGGCAGCTTTGGCTGGCCTATGAATGGACAGGGAATAACGGATATCGCACGTTGGCAGAGCAGCATATTCACTCATTCGGCCAGCGAATTATTAATCGCGATCATACGAATCACCACGATCTGGGCTTTCTCTATAGCCTGTCGTGCGTGGCAGGGGAACGGCTGACCGGTAATCGTCAGGCCGGATATATCGCCCTGCTCGCCGCCGATGCGTTGATGGAGCGTTACAACGAAACCGCCGGGATCATTCAGGCCTGGGGTGAGCTGAATAATCCAGAGCAGCAAGGGCGGATGATTATCGACTGCAATATGAACCTACCGTTGCTGTATCAGGCAAGCCAGGCCAGCGGCGACCCGCGCTATGCGGCAGCGGCAACGCAGCACATTGAGCGCGCGCGCCGGTATATTGTGCGCGAGGACGGTTCGACTTATCACACCTGGTATATGGATGTGGTGACCGGCGAGCCGCGCTTTGGCAACACCCATCAGGGCTTTGCTGATGATTCCTGCTGGGCGCGCGGGCAAGCGTGGGGGGTGTACGGTTTCCTGCTTAACTATTTATACACTGGCGATGAGCGTTTGTTGGATCTGAGCCAGACGCTGGCGAATTATTATCTTAACCGTCTGCCGGAGGATCTTGTCTGTTATTGGGATCTGGCGTTAACCGACCCAGCCAGTGAGCGCGATAGCTCTGCGGCGGCGATTGTCGCCTGCGCGCTGCTGGAGTTGGTTAAGCATCTGCCCGTGACGCACCCAGACCGAGAAAGCTACGAAACGCTGGCGCTGCGGATGATTGGCAACATGATTGATGGCTACGTCAATCGCGAACATACGCCAGGGCAAGGGCTGTTGGCTCATTCGGTGTATTATTTTAAAGGCAATGTGGGCGTGGATGAGTGCTGTAGCTGGGGAGATTATTTCCTGATGGAAGCCATTACCCGCGCCACACAAAACTGGCGCAGTTACTGGTAATTCCGGCGTTATTGCCCGGTGGCGCTACGCTTACCGGGCCTACAAACGCAATGCCTGTAGGCCTGATAAGCGCAGCGCCATCAGGCACTCACAGTATTAGAAGCGGTAATCTACGGCCATAAAGTAGCGACGACCGTCTTCGTTATAGCTGTAATCATCACGCTGTAGGTTTTTATCCCCTAGGTTCAGCACACCGCCACGCAGACGGACGTTTTTCGTTGCCTGCCATGCGCCGCCGAGATCCCAGGTGGTATAGCCGCCAGGCGTTTTCGCCGTGGCGCTTACCGCACGCTGTTCACCGGTATAGCTTGCCGCCAGATAGAACGACCAATCTTGCACCGGCGCCCAATCTACACGCCCATTAGCGGTATGGAACGGCAACTCCTGCAACGGTTTATTGCCGCCATTACTGAGGTCGCGACCATCGTTATAGGTGTAGTTCAGCGTCAGTTTCCATTCGTCGCCAAACGGCACTTTCAGCTCGGACTCAACGCCCTGAATACGCGCTTTGTTTACGTTGTAGTAAGCAAACACCGGCACTCGGCGGCCATTCGCGTTATCAAAGCCAACGAAGTTTGAGTAACCCGGCGCGTCGCTGATGCTCGATGTACGGCTGATGTTAATCATATCTTCAATGTTATTCTGGAAGGTGGTGATATTCGCCTGCCCCCCTTCCAGCCAGCCTTCTTCGCCTGGATAGTAAAGGCCGATTTCATAGCTTTCGCTGGTTTCTGGTTTCAGATCCGGGCTACCCACAATGCGGCAACCGCCACGGCAGGAGTTTGTCGCCCAGTCGGGGCTAAGCTGTAACAGCGATGGCGCTTTAAAGGCGGTCGCCCAGCCCCCTTTCACCGTTACCGTATCCGTAGCGTTGTAAACCAGATAGGCACGCGGGCTCCAGTGATCGCCATAGGTCTGGTGATCGTCCATACGAATACCGGTGGTCAGCGCCAACGGCTCGAAGATACGCCATTCATCTTCGAGGAACAGCGCGTACTGGCTTGCCGACGTTTCGCTGCTGGTTCCACGCGTCAGGTTGACCGGGTCAGTCAGCTTGTCGTGTCGCCACTCCCCGCCAAAGGTGACGAGCTGGTTAATCGCCCCCAGCGGCAGCACGTATTTACCGTCGATAGTATTGCTTTCAGAAGTAATAGCGCTGCTGTTGCCTGGGTTTTTATTGCTGACTTTTTCGCCG
>JBOFJM010000167.1:0-10660 GCA_051656825.1 Kluyvera sp. | reverse complement strand
GCGTTGGCTAACGCCTGAATGTGCGCGGCGACATCGGCACGCTGCACAAATCCATGAACTTCCTGATGTTGGAAACGCTGCGCCTTGCCCGTGGCCTCGCCGTTGAGCAGCCCGCCTGGGCGGAGGATGGCGTAATCCAGAGTGCTGGTTTGCAGCCAGCTTTCTGCCAGCGTTTTTTCTCTGACCGCCTGACCAAACGCCGCTCTGGCGCGGGGGGAAAGATACGCCCAGCTATCGCCGCAGCCCAGCGATGTCACGAGGATCATGCGCGAGATGCCCGCTTTTTCTGCTTGATCAATCACCGTACGGTGCGCCAGGTAATCGTGCGCGCCGCCGATGGTGGAGATAACCGTCGCCGTCGCACCCGCCGCTTCGCAGGCTTTTGCCACGCACTGTGCGTCACAGGCATCGCCGAGCAATACCTGCACGCCTTTGGCTTGCAGCCGTTCGGCGGCTTCAGGGTTACGCACCACGGCAAAAACCGGGCGCTGTTCGGCAAGCGCACGGTCAACCGTCAGCGCGCCAACGCCGCTACCGCCCGCGCCAAAAATCAGCCACGGGGTCATCAGGCAGCCCCTTTCAGCGTTGCTGCCAGCGTGCGGAAGGCGTCCAGTTGTTCGCTCAGCAGTTGGCGGTGATCGTCGCGACCGAGGAAGATTTTGAACATGGCGCTACCGGCCTGATTGAAGAACAGGATAGATGCGGTATCCATCGCCATGAATTTGCGCTCAACAAGGGCGATATGCGTGCAGTTTTCTGCTTTGATATGGCCGGTCATGCCTTTTTTACCGCGCAGGTTGAAGTAGCCGTGACGGTGAAAGCCGGACGGCAGTTCGCCGGTAAATTCCAGAATCACATCGGCGGTGTGCACCAGAGTGGTAACTTTGCCCCATTCGCACACGGTGTCCCATACGGTGTCAAATTTGTCGCCCGCGACCAGCGTAGAGGATGGCAGATTTTTCACTACCTCCAGCAACGTGGTGTTGTACTGCCCGGCGATCGCTTCCAGCGTACCGTCTGGCTCGGTTTTTAAGAAATCCTGTAAAGAGACGTTGCTCATTATTCACTCCTGTTATTGGGTTTCTACCGCAATGCGCGGTGCGTTAAGTTCCTGAATCAGTTCATCAAGAGACTGCAAAATGTTGTTTGCCCAGAAGCGCCCTTCGTTGGTCAGGCGCAGGCAGGTGGAGCTATCCACGGTAAGCCCCGCGCTGTGCCACTGTGCGAGCAGCGGGGCGAGTTTGGCGGCGTGCGGCGTGAGTTCATCCAGCGGCACGCGGGCGGTTTCTACGCCAGATTGCAGGGTATGACGCCACTGGAAGCCGCGCTCGGCGGTGCGCATCATCATCATCAGCGGCTTTTTGCCCGCCGCGATGGACGCGTGCCAGGCATCAAGGTTGCGCTCAACCATCCACGAGTAACCATTGATCGAGCCACCCGCGCCAGAGCCGAGCGCCAGGCAATCTGCGCCTTGTTTAATCAACAAGTTGTAGAGGTTGCGCTCGCGCGTGGTGCGCGCCCAGTGGCTATTGCTGATGCAGCGCCAGCCAGCTTGCGCCATAAAATCGCAGCCTTGCAGGTACAGGTCGCGGCGCTCTGCCGGTTGTGGCACGGCGGTGCGGCCATTTTCTACCGCCTTACCAAGTGGCGTGTTGGGCAGCAGGTTAAGGGCGTACAGGTCCACGCCGTCCAGCCCGATATCGCGGGCGATGGCTAAATCTTCCCCCCACAGTTTGCTGTCCTGGCCAGGCAGGCCGAACAGCAGATCGCACACCACGGCGGCGCGATCGCGGCGCACCAGCCCTTCCATAAAGGCTCTCGCGGTTGGGCCGTCGGACGTGCGCGCCATTTTCTTGCGGATTTTGCTGTTAAACGACTGAATACCAATCGAGAACCGGTTCGCTCCTGCATCCAGACAGGCGTCGATACGCGCGTCGTCAAAGTTCAGTACGCGGCCTTCGATGGTGATTTCGCAGTCTGGGGCCAGCGGCAGGCGCTCGCGCAGTGCGGTAATAATGCGCGCTAAATCGCGCGCTGAAAGCGCCGACGGCGTACCGCCGCCAAAGTAAACCGCGTGGATAGGCGCAGACTGGTGCAACACGCTGTCGGCTTCCATCTCAATTTCACGCAGTAACGCATCGGTGTAACGAGTGCAGTGGTCTTCTTCATAACGGTTTTGGTAAAAACCGCAGAAAGTGCAGTGGGTCGCACAAAATGGAATATGCAAATACAGCAGGCGTTTGCGCGGTGGCGTAGCCTGGCTGAGCACCTGCTGCCAGGTTTGCGCGAGCTGATCTTTGGCAACCGGAATGGCGCCACGCCACGGCATGGTGGCACGGCGGTCTTTAAATGGCTGGCCGCCTTCAAGGGCAAAATGTGGGGTTAAATCCAGGTCGTTTGTGGTATTCAGCATAACGGGTATTTCAACATCCTTTAGTTTGGCCAGAACTGGCGGTGCAGCGTTTCAACAGCGTCAGCGACGCGCGGCCCCATCCCCAGAATCAGCGCCTGATCGAGAATCACGATCCGCTGGTTTTTCCATGCCGCTGTGCGGGTGATCCCGGCAACGGTGCTCATACGGTTGAGATCGCCTTCCACCATTTGCGATGTCACGATGATCACCTCTGGATTGGCGGCGATCAGCGCTTCTGCACTGTAGCTGCGGTACTGCAGATGCTGGGCGACGTTATGCGCTCCGGCGAGGGTCATAATGGCATCCGCGACGCTGCCTTTTCCGGCCACCTGCGGGGCGCTGCCGCCCGCGCTGAGAATAAACAGCGCGTTGACCGGTGCGGGTTTGTTGGCGCTGCTTTGCGCCACTTTTTGCAGCCGCTGGCGGATATCCTTCACCAGCGCATCGCCGCGCGCCTCGGTATTCAGCACTTTTGCCAGCGCGTGAATATTGGCGTACATCTGCTCGACGGTGGCTGGAACGCGCGGCAGGGTCACCACGTTCACTTTTTGCGAGCGCAGTTGATCAAAGACCAGCTGTGGGCCTGCGTCTTGCCAGGTGATGAAGGTGTCCGGGCGTAGCGATAAAATGCCTTCGCTGCTGAGCTGCTTCCAGTAACCGATATGCGGCAGGGCAGCGGTTTCCGGTGGATACGAGGTGGTTTCATCCACCCCGACCACACGTTGACCGGCGTCCATGGCATAGATAAGTTCTGCCAGCGAACCGCCAGCGACCGCGATTTTTTCAGCCGCCTGCGCGCAGAACGCGTAGGTCAGTGCCAGTAATCCTATGGCGAGTTTTTTCATCATCAGAAGTTCCAGGCAAAGCCGACGGCCGCGTTAAAGCCCGCCGCAGGAATGGACTCATGCGCCGTCATATAACGTTTGTCGGTCAGGTTGTTGAGCGCCAGATTGACCTGGTATTGGTTCTCCGCGCCAAACTCGGTGTTTACTGCCAGGTTCAGCGTGGCCCAGCCTGGGTAGCGAGTTTGGGTGTCGCCGGTGCTGTCTTTCGCGCTGGATGCCGCGCGGATGTACAAATCAGAGGTGACGTTCGCGGCGTTGAGCATCAGGGTATGTTTCACCCCGAATCGCCCATTGACCGTCGGCTCGCCGGTGTCCCAGGTTTTCAGCGTCGCACCATCGTACTGGCGACGAATCAGATTACCGCTGACGTAAGGGGAAACCGCCCAGCCGTTGTACTCGGCGCTCAGCTCCATGCCCCAGGTTTTGGCGCGATCGATGTTGTCGTAGAAGTAATAACCGCCGCGCGAGGTGGTGGAGTTACCGTGACAAATCGCCTGACCGGAGCAGGAAACACTGGCGATATAGTCTTTTGCTTCTGAGTAATACACCGCGCCGTCAACCAGCCACAGATTGCCGTTATAACGCGCGCCCAGCTCGTAGTTATTCGAGTGTTCGGCTTTTAAATCTGGGTTGCCATAGGTCACGCCGCCGCCCGCCGAGGTTTGCATAAACAACTGGCTGAGCGTTGGGAAGACGTAGCCCTGCGCAAACGCTGCGCGCAGCTCGACGTTGTCAAAGCCGGAATATCGCAGGCTGGTGGCAGTGACCAGTTCGTTATCATGCGATGAGCGCTCGGCAAGCGAGGTATCGGTGGTGATACCTTTGGTGGTGGACTGCGCATCGCCACGAGTCAGTTTCGACGACAGCCAGTATTGCCGCGCGCCCAGCGTCCATGTCCAGTTGTCGGCAAAGCGCCAGTCGTTTTGGGCAAACAGCGAAGTGTTGCTCTGCTCAGACTCGTTATAACCACGGGTTTTGGTTTCAGTATTAATAAACCCGGTTAGCGATTTCTGGCTGGTGACGCCGTTAGAGGTTTGCGATACGCGATCGCGCTGGTATTGCGCGCCGAGCACTAAGTCATTATTGGCGGGCAGAGAGAAATTGCTCTGCATCGTCACGCCCTGCGTGTATTGCTTATCGCTGGTGTGAGTCTGATTGTGGACGGTCAGCGCCTTGATAATCGGGCTAGGGATCACCAGCGTGGTCGCCACTTCATTTTCAAACTTACGATCGATAGTCTGCTCGTAGGCGTCGATGTGGAATTTCTTCAGGTACTCGCCGTCAACATCAACATCATAGAACAGGCCGATCTTTTCGCGTTCCAGTTTCGGGATCTTCACGCTGAAGGCGTCGTACTGGCCTTCAGGATCTTCGAAATAGGTTTGCGTGGCGAGCTTGTAACGATCGAGTGATAAGCCAAAATGCTGGTTGTCGAGGTTATAGCCCAGCCAGATACCCTGGCTATTATTACGGAAATGGGTGTTCGGTAGGCGGCCATCTGGCGTATCGCGATCGCCCTGATCGGAGTAGTTGCCGTTAATGCGGTAATCAAATTGGCCGATGCTGCCCCATGCGGCGGCAGACTCTTCCCAGCCGGCGGTGGACGAGTTGTAGACCGCTTTTACCGTGCCCGCGACAGGCTTATCGCCCCCTTTTTTGGTGATAAAGTTCACCACCCCGCCGATGGCCTGTGAGCCGTACAGCACGGAATAGGGGCCTTTTACCACTTCAATACGTTCCAGCGCCGACTCATCAATTAACAGCCCCGCGCCGTAATCTTGACCGGCACGTTGGTAAGTGACCTCCTGACCGTCTATCAGGATCAGCACGCGCGACGACGCTTCACCACGGATGCGGATCTGCTTACGACCCGCCAGCGCATTGTCGGTAATCTCAACGCCCGGGATATCCTGAAGATCGTCGGCAATCGAGGTGCTGGTGGAGTTTTTCAGCGTTTGATGGTCGATAACTTGAATAGTGGCAGGACTTTCCCAAAGATTGCTTTCCGTCCGGTTGGCGGTGACGACCAGCGTATCTTCTTTACTGTTTTTGTCCTGTGCTGTGGGAGCGGTGGCGGCGGAAACAGCACCTGCGATAAACAATGGCAGGGCGGAGAGTACGAATGACCCTCGGGTCATGGTGTGCAGCATGGTTAACCCTATGAATAAACAGTTACATGATAATAAGAATGACTATCAATTACATTCTCATATTGGCGTATTGGCCGTCTAGACTTGAAGATATAAACAAAATGCATCTTTGATTTGCGTCAATTTATGGCGGCGATAGAAAAGTGAAATGTGATATTCATCACGACAAATTTGCCGATTATCAAGTTGTTAATATGGTTGATTTGATTAAAGTCAGCGGTAAATGCTGCCATGTTGCTGTGGTGAATTGAGGAGGGCCGGGTTAGCGCTGCGCCACCCGGCAGAAAGCGGCAGCGCCATTATGCCGCAGGGGTAACGTAGCGAGTGCCGAAATTTGTCCAGCGTGGCAGGACGGTAAAGATGAGCGCCATCACCAGACAGGAGAGGTTAAACAAGACATACGGCGCGTAGTCAAGCGTCGCCACTCCCAGCGTTTTCGCCATAAACATGCCTGATATCGTCCACGGGAACAGCCCTTCCAGCAATGTCGCCCCCGATTCCATCGCTCGCGACATGTTGACCATATGCAGCTTTTTCTCCTTATAGCAGGGGTCATACATACTTTTAACGATAAAAAAGCTGATCACCGCATTGCCCGTGCAGGCCACCAGAATAGCGCTGGTGAAGATAGTGGCGAGCAGGGTTCGGGTTATGGTGTATAGCTTTTGCACCAGGCTTTTGAGGATAACCGCCAGCGCCCCGGACACTTCCAGCGCGGAGGCAAAAAGAAACGCGCAAAGCATTACCACAATGGGGCTAACCATCGAATACATGCCGCCACGATTTAACAGCACGGTGATATTTCTGGCGGTCGCCTCGTCGAGTTCTAACGCCTGCAGGCTGGGGAGCATTTCGGACTTAAAGCCGTTGATAGCTGAACTGATGATGTCGGCAAGCGTAATCTGCTGAAATAACACCGCCAGCAAAATCCCGAATAGCGCCGAGGCCACCAGGACAATCACCGAGTCCCATTTCCTGATAGCGCCAATCAACACCAATAACGCCGGAGAAAGTAGCAGCGGGTTCAACCAAAACGTGGTGGATAACGCGGATTTCATCACCTTAATGGCCTGAAGCTGTTCGGGCGAACCGGCCTGGAGGTGATTCCCCAGCAGATAAAACCCCACGCAAGCGAAAACAAACGCGGGCAGCGACACGTCCATCGCCGAGGCCACGGCGATGAGCGCCACGCCAATCGTGCCAGCCGTTCCCCACGACGTGCCGGTAAAGGTCGAAATGCAGACGGTGACCAGGAAGGCGGTTAAATACAAATAGGCGGGGTTAATCACCGCCAGCCCGTAGAAAACCATCTGCGGAATGGTCCCGGAAACCATCCAGCAGCCAATCAACATACCTATCGACAGCAGGATCAACATCGCCGGAACGGCATCTTTAATCTTGCCGACCAACGCGCTCATGACTTCGCCCCAACTGCCGCCGTAAAAACGCGCGTAGAAGCAGGTGACGATGGTAATGCTGATTAAGGTGAACTCGACCGGGTAATTCAGTACGCCAATACCTGCAGCAAAAATAATAAAGATAACCACCATCAGGCCGACGGCGGAGCGGAATGACGGCTGTTTCTGACTCTCCATTTCGCACTCCTTAGCGTATATCGGCAATGGCGGCGAAAGCGGCAGCCAGATCGGCAATCAGCAGTTCGGGGTTTTCCTGGCCGATGGACAGGCGAATTAAACCGGTCGCGATGTTATCGGCAAGCAGCCCTGGCTGGTTGTAACCACGATTAGGGGAGATGATTAAACTTTCGTATCCCCCCCAACTGCAACCAACCTTAAAGACTCGACAGGTATCGATAAACTGCTTCACATGTTCGAAGTGCCCGCCTTTGATATCAAAGGAAAATAGACCAGAAAATCCCATCATCTGCTGGCGGATAATGGCCTGTTGTTCGGCGCTTGCTACGCTGGGATGGCGAACGTTTTCTACCTGCGGATGGTTTTTCAGAAAATCGATAACCCGTAGCGCGTTGTCCTGATGGCACGACATGCGCACCGGCAGGGTTCTTATCCCCCGAAGCAGCAGCCAGGCGACAAACGGTGATAACACGGCGCCCAACAGTTGGTGAGCGAAGTCGCGAATGGCGGCTATCCGCGAATGAGAGGTGACGACCGCTCCGGCGATTAAATCGCTGTGGCCACCAAGATATTTGGTGCAAGAATGAATAACGATATCAAAACCGAGCGTCAGCGGTTTTTGAAACAGCGGCGTGGCCCAGGTGTTGTCGATAACGGTGGTGATGTTGTGCGCTTTGGCAAGTTGGGCAATCGCCGTTAAATCAACGACGTTCATCGTCATAGTGCCGGGGGATTCGGTATAAATCACGCGCGTGTTGGCTTTGATTTTTTGCGCGATATTCTCAGGTGTGCCGTCCAGTACCACATCAAATTCGACGGCGAACTTTTCCGCCATATGGCGGATTAACGCCATCGCCGGGCCGTAGACGTTATTGACCAGAATGATATGATCGTGGCTGTTGAGGTTGGCCATCAGCACTGCGCTAATCGCCCCCATACCGGAAGCAAAACAGCGGCAGGCTTCGCCGTGCTCCAGCTTCGCTATTTTTTCTTCTACCATTTGCACTGTGGGGTTTAGCCCGCGCGAGTAGATAAAGCGTTCGGCTTCGTGCTGCATGTCATCGCAGTAGGCCTGGTAATTCTTTTGTACGAACAGGCTGGTTTGGATGATGGGCGCGCTGACCGCGCCGAAATAAAGCTCATGTTGCTCGTCCTGCCCTGAACAGGCGATGTGGTCGTGCTGGGCGTAGCGATCAGGATGCGAAAAGAAGGAAGTGGTATCCATTTCTATTTTCCTTGTAGGGCGGAAATCAGAGGCAAACGGCGCGCAGGGGCGCCCGCGCGAGCCGATGACTCACTTTGATGGTGGTTGTTGATTTGAGGAGGTCAGGCAGTAAGCGGTGGATCAGCGTGCATAAACAACTCTCCGTGTCGGGTGTTGCGTTAATGCGTTCTGTCACTCACAGCGCAGGGCGGAATAGAAAGCCCCGTAGTTACGGTTTTTGGGGTATCGATTGAATCTGTTTTATTTGTAGACTATGAGTCATATTTTTGATGTTAGCACTCTTTTTATGTGACTCATAGTCCGTGGTCTGATAAACAACAAAAAGTCATTCTGGCGGGATGAAAAATTCGTCCAACATTCAGTCGCGCTTTGGTGCGAACATCAAAAAACTCAGGCGAGAAGCCGGTTTATCCCAGGAAGCATTTGCTGATAAATGTGGCCTTGATCGGACTTACGTGAGTGGTATTGAACGCGGAGTCAGAAACCCAACGCTTGAGATAATCAGCGTGCTGGCGAGGGGATTAGGGGTGGCAATACGGGGACTATTTGATTTTGAGGACTAAGTTTCGTCTGTTTCCTTGCTGTTAGACAATCACTCGCATCTGTGCATTTTATCGTCCAGACTTACACCAAAGCATAGTCTGTACGGGCATTGTGCTTTACACTGCGCGCTGCAAAAACTGAGTTGATCAACGATTAGGTAGACAGTCATGGCGATGAAAGGAACGATCACAACGTGGTTTAAAGATAAAGGTTTTGGATTTATCAAAGATGAAAACGGTGATAACCGCTATTTTCATGTGATTAAGGTTGCCAACCCTGATCTTATCAAGAAAGATGCGGCGGTCACTTTTGAACCGACAACCAACAACAAAGGGTTGTCTGCGTATGCGGTGAAAGTCGTACCGGAAAGCAAATACATCTTTATCGCGGGTGAACGTATCAAGCTCACCTCGATCAAATCTTACCTGGTTTACAGCGAAGAAGAGCCTGCGGATGCCGGCATTGATAAAGAAAATGCGGTGCTGTCTGTCGGTGTGCTGATGGGCAATATCCGGCCAAAATCCGCCGCTCAACCGGGTGAAATGCGCTCGGTGAAAAAACTGGCGATCACCACCTTCCAGGGCACGACGCTTATCTTCTCGGAAGATGAAATCGACGTGGAAGCCACAGTGAAAATGCTCAAGGTTTAAGACCTGGCTCGTTGCCGGTGCGACGTTCCGGCAGCGTTACATTTACAGGTAAAATTCCCATATTATTCAACGGGTTTAGAAACGAAGATGACAAAACTCACCTTACAAGAGCAGATGTTAAAAGCAGGTTTAGTCACCAGCAAGAAAGTGGCCAAGGTGCAACGCACGGCTAAAAAATCACGTGTGCAGGCGCGTGAGGCGAGAGAAGCGGTAGAAGAAAATAAAAAAGCCCAGCTTGAGCGCGATAAACTGCTAAACGAACAGCAAAAACAGGCGACGTTATCGAAAGAGTATAAAGCTCAGGTGAAGCAACTGATTGAGATGAACAGAATTAACATCTCGAAAGGCGATATCGGTTTTAACTTCACAGACAATAACTTAATCAAAAAAATCTATGTCGATAAGACCACTCAGGCTCAGCTGATCAGTGGCCGCCTGGCGATCGCCCGTTTGCTGGTTGATGGCAACAGCGAAGGGGAATACGCGATTATTCCGGCAAGCGTTGCGGATAAAATCGCACAGCGCGATGCCAGCAGTATTGTGCTGAACAGCGCACTGAGCCAGGAAGAACAGGACGAAGACGATCCGTACGCTGACTTTAAAGTGCCTGACGATTTGATGTGGTAATTCACCTCGGTCAACGGATACATGAGAAGCCCTGCGGGGCTTTTTGTGTTTATAGCGTCGGCATGTTGCTCAGAATGGGCTGGCGTTACAGGCATTTACCGGCTCTTGAGTGACGGGATGTACAAAATGCAACTCACTGGAGTGCAGCATGAGCCGTGGCGCTTGTTCTGTACCAGGCAACAGGCGTCCGCCGTACAGGTCGCAGCCCAAAATAGGATGGCCCAGATACTGGCAGTGAATGCGCAACTGGTGAGTCCGCCCGGTTTCTGGCATCAGTTGTACCCGTGTCAGCGGTAATAATTGCCCATCTCCCCCCGTGCGCTCAATGACCTGATAGCGCGAGCGCGCAGGCTTGCCGTCGCTGGCGCTAATCGACATCAGCGGAAATAGCGCCGGATCTTTGGCTATCGCCGCGTCAATGATGCCTTCGTCGTCCTCCAGATGCCCACACAGCAGCGCGCTGTACACCTTGCTTACCGTACGCTGGCTGAACTGCTGGCACAGCGCGGCATTCATCGCCTTATTGCGAGCCACCACCATCAAACCGGATGTGCCGAAATCGAGGCGGTGAACCAACGTACAACCGGGGAATATCTTTACCAACCGGTGGTG
>JBOFJM010000166.1:0-14824 GCA_051656825.1 Kluyvera sp. | reverse complement strand
ATTACAGCAGATTCGCCTGGAGCGCACCGGGCTTCGTGATCACTTTGATTTACTGGTGATTTCTGAAGAGGTTGGCGTCGCAAAACCGGATAAGCGAATCTTTGATTACGCCCTTGAACAGGCCGGTAACCCGGACCGTTCCCGCGTGCTGATGGTGGGGGATACCGCCGAGTCTGATATTCGCGGTGGGATGAACGCTGGCTGGGCGACCTGCTGGCTGAACGCGCACCAACGTCCGCTGCCGGAAGGCATCGCGCCGGACTGGACGGTGACCTCATTGCCTGAACTGGAGCGACTCCTGTGTAAACAGTGATTGCCAGCCCCCCTTTGATGGGTAAAATAGCCGCAATTTTTTCGTATTCAACATGCGTGGCGTAAAGCCGCGCCTACTCAAGAAGATCGAACTATGACGTTGTCTCCTTATTTGCAGGAGGTGGCCAAGCGCCGCACTTTTGCCATTATTTCTCACCCGGATGCCGGTAAAACGACGATCACTGAAAAAGTGCTGTTATTCGGACAGGCTATTCAGACCGCCGGTACGGTAAAAGGCCGTGGCTCTAGCCAGCATGCGAAATCTGACTGGATGGAGATGGAGAAGCAGCGTGGTATTTCTATTACCACCTCCGTAATGCAGTTCCCGTACCACGACTGCCTGGTTAACCTGCTCGACACCCCTGGGCACGAAGACTTCTCCGAAGATACCTATCGTACGCTGACGGCGGTTGACTGCTGCCTGATGGTTATCGATGCCGCGAAAGGCGTCGAAGACCGGACGCGCAAACTGATGGAAGTTACCCGTCTGCGCGATACGCCGATCCTGACTTTCATGAACAAACTCGACCGTGACATCCGCGATCCGATGGAAGTGCTGGATGAAGTTGAGCGCGAGCTGAAAATCGGCTGTGCGCCGATTACCTGGCCGATTGGCTGCGGCAAGCTGTTCAAAGGCGTTTACCATCTTTATAAAGATGAAACCTATCTGTACCAGACCGGTAAAGGCCATACCATTCAGGAAGTGCGCATTGTTAAAGGCCTGAACAGCCCAGAACTGGATGCTGCCGTCGGTGAAGAGCTGGCGCAACAGCTGCGTGACGAGCTGGAGCTGGTGCAGGGCGCGTCCAACGAGTTCGATCAAGAGCTGTTCCTGGCAGGTGAAATTACCCCTGTATTCTTCGGTACTGCATTGGGTAACTTCGGCGTGGATCACATGCTGGATGGTTTAGTGGAATGGGCGCCTGCGCCGATGCCACGTCAAACCGACACGCGTCTGGTCGAAGCAAAAGATGAGAAGTTCTCCGGCTTCGTCTTTAAAATTCAGGCCAACATGGACCCGAAACACCGCGACCGCGTGGCGTTTATGCGTGTGGTGTCCGGCAAATATGAAAAAGGCATGAAACTGCGTCAGGTGCGTACCGGCAAAGACGTGGTGATTTCCGATGCGCTGACCTTTATGGCGGGCGACCGTTCGCACGTTGAAGAAGCGTATCCGGGCGATATCATCGGCTTGCACAACCACGGCACGATTCAGATTGGCGACACCTTCACTCAGGGTGAAACGATGAAGTTCACCGGTATCCCGAACTTCGCCCCAGAACTGTTCCGCCGTATTCGCCTGAAAGATCCACTGAAGCAAAAACAGCTGCTGAAAGGCCTGGTTCAGCTTTCTGAAGAAGGTGCGGTGCAGGTGTTCCGACCGATTGCCAATAACGATCTGATCGTCGGCGCAGTCGGTGTACTGCAGTTTGATGTGGTAGTTGCACGTCTGAAAAGCGAGTACAACGTTGAAGCTATCTACGAATCGGTCAACGTCGCGACCGCCCGCTGGGTGGAAAGCAAAGACGTGAAGAAATTCGAAGAGTTCAAACGTAAAAACGAAGTGCAGTTGGCGCTGGATGGCGGCGATAACCTGACGTATATCGCCCCAACAATGGTGAACCTGAACCTGACTCAGGAGCGTTATCCTGAGGTTGACTTCCGCAAAACCCGCGAGCACTAATCGCCCCCACAGAGCACGGCGTCCGCCGTGCTCTGGCTGCTTTTTCCTCACACCTCCTGCGACGGAAAGTTCTTAATTCTTGCAATTTACAACGCAAGGGTCTGATTTTTGTCCTAGTCTCCTTATCAGTACGACGAAAAAAGATAGTTAATGTGGGTTCGACTAACAGGTCGGCACGTACGGATAAAGGAGAATCATATGTTTCGTTGGGGCATCATCTTTCTGGTTATCGCGTTAATTGCCGCCGCGTTGGGCTTCGGTGGTTTGGCGGGGGCAGCAGCAGGTGCGGCTGGCGTCGTGAAAATCATTGTGCCCGCGATAGAAGCGGGGCGCTTTCAGCGTGTCGTGGATCTCGCCGCCGAGCACCCGCCGTTGTACGCGGCGTTGGGGCTGCACCCGATAGTCATCGAGCGTCATAGCGACGAAAGCCTGGAACTGCTCGAAACACTGCTGGCAGCAAAACCGGACAAAGTGGTGGCGGTTGGGGAAATTGGCCTTGATTTGTATCGCGAAGACCCGCAGTTTGAGCGCCAGCAGTCTCTGTTAGATGCGCAACTGCGGCTGGCAAAACGCTATGACTTGCCGGTCATCCTACATTCAAGGCGCACCCACGATAAGCTGGCGCAGCACCTGAAACGGCATAATCTTCCAAGAACCGGCGTGGTGCATGGTTTTTCCGGTAGCCTGCAACAGGCGGAGCGTTTCATTCAGTTGGGTTATAAAATTGGCGTCGGCGGTACAATTTCATACCCGCGGGCCAGTAAAACTCGTGATGTTATGGCGCGTTTGCCGCTGGAGGCATTAATCCTCGAAACCGATGCCCCCGATATGCCATTGAACGGTTTTCAGGGTCAGCCCAACCGCCCGGAGCGCATTGCCGATGTCTTTACGCATTTGTGTTCCTTGCGCCAGGAAAACCCAGAAGAGATAGCGGCTACGCTGCTTAATAACAGCCATGCACTCTTTGTGGGGTTATGAGGTGATGTAGATCTCATTACCGAGTATTACACTGTTTCTATTGCGTGAAACCTGTGACTTTGACCAAAAAAGATAATCACGTGGCGTTATAATCGCGGCGGCTCAGATGCCGTGATTCATCTTTTTCAATACACAGGGACTCTGTATGCAAATCCTCATGGGACTGATAGGCATGGTGGTGCTACTCGCCATTGCCTTACTGCTTTCCAGTAATCGTAAAGCCATTAACCTTCGTACCGTGCTGGGCGCCTGGATTATCCAGGTGGGCATCGGCGCATTAATTCTTTATGTTCCGGCTGGGCGTAAAGTGCTGCTGGCGATGTCGGAAGGCGTTGCCAACGTAATCGCCTACGGTAATGAAGGTATTGGTTTCCTGTTCGGTGGCCTGGTTTCCGACAAAATGTTTGAAGTCTTCGGCGGTGGCGGTTTTATCTTTGCGCTGCGCGTACTGCCGGTTATCGTCTTTTTCTCCTCGCTGATTGCTGTGCTGTATTACCTCGGCATTATGCAATTTGTGATTCGCATTCTGGGCGGTGGTCTACGCGCAGTATTGAAAACCTCGCGTACCGAATCGCTGTCGGCGACGGCAAATATCTTTGTCGGTCAAACGGAAGCGCCGCTCGTGGTGCGTCCGTATATCGCGACCATGACACGTTCAGAGCTGTTTGCTGTCATGTGTGGTGGCCTGGCGTCGGTCGCGGGTTCTGTGCTGGCGGGCTATGCGCAAATGGGTGTGCCGCTGGAATATTTGATTGCTGCGTCGTTTATGGCAGCGCCAGGCGGCCTGCTGTTTGCCAAAATCATTGTGCCGGAAACAGAAAAACCGCACGACTCGCCGACGCTTGAAAGCGAAGCGAATAATCCCGATGCCCCGGCTAACGTTCTCGACGCTGCGGCTTCTGGTGCGGCATCCGGGATGCAACTGGCGCTGAACGTAGGCGCAATGCTGTTGGCGTTTATCGCCCTGATTGCGCTGTTAAACGGGATTCTGTCCGGTGTGGGCGGTTGGTTTAACTATCCCGATTTGTCATTGCAGTTGATTTTGGGCTGGGTATTCTCGCCGTTGGCATGGGTGATTGGTGTGCCGTGGAGTGAAGCGACCGTCGCCGGTTCTTTCATCGGCCAGAAGTTGGTTATCAACGAATTCGTGGCTTACATGAACTTTGGTGAATACCTGAAACCGGATGCCGAAGTGGCAGCTGCAGGGCTGCAAACCATTTCGTCACACACCAAAGCGATTATTTCTTTCGCGCTGTGTGGGTTTGCGAACCTCTCCTCGATTGCGATTCTGATTGGCGGTCTGGGCAGCATGGCTCCGAACCGTCGCCAGGAAATTGCGCAGCTTGGCCTGAAAGCGGTCGCGGCGGGGACGCTCTCTAACCTGATGAGCGCCACCATCGCGGGTGTTTTCCTCGCCCTATAAGTACAGCGCTGGGGGAATAATTTGTGTTATTCCCCTGGCCTGTAGCGCCTGACTAAGGGCTTCAATGTCCTGCGGCCCGGCGCTACGCCACGTCTTCGCTTCCCCATAAACCCCGTGTGCATGAAATGCATTCAGGCGAACGGCAACCGTTCCCAGTCCGGCAATAAACGCGCTGAGCGGCGCAATTTCTTGCAGATAATCCGTGTGATCTGGAATGACTAACAACCGCAGTTCCGCCAGCATATTGTGCTCGGCAAGCCACTGAATACTTTGTTTAATACGCACGTTTCCTCGTCCGGTAAGCGCCAGGTGGCAGTCGTTGTCCCACGCTTTTAAATCCACCATCACGCCATCGCAAACGGGGCGCAGTTTTTGCCAACCGGTTATGGGTAGTTCGCCATTGCTGTCTACCAGGCACGTCAGATGCTGGAGTGCGGGCGTTTGTTTCAGGTGCTGAAAGAGCGCGCAGATAAACGGTAGCTGGGTGGTGGCTTCGCCGCCGCTAACGGTGATCCCCTCGATAAATGGCGCGACCTGGTGGATGTGCTGGACAACCTGTTCGATGCTCAGCGTTTGTGCCATCGGCGTGGCTTGCTGTGGGCACATATGCAGACAGGTGTCGCACTGTTGGCAAATGTCAGGCTGCCACACTACGCGTCCGGCGCTGAGACTTAGCGCCTGATGCGGGCACTGCGAAACGCAGTCGCCACAGTCATTGCAGCGCCCCATCGTCCACGGGTTGTGGCAGTTTTTGCAGCGCAGGTTGCAACCCTGTAAGAACAGGGCCAGGCGGCTGCCCGGCCCATCCACGCAGGAGAACGGGATGACCTTACTGACTAAAGCGCATCTGTTGTTCATGGCTAACGACGCGAGGTTGACGTTCCAGAATACGAGTATTGCGCGCGGCTTCTTCACCCAGCCAGGTGGTGTTGGTGCGCGAGCCGTCGGTACGATATTTCTCCAGATCGGAGAGGCGTACCATATAGCCGGTGACACGGACTAAATCGTTGCCGCTCACGTTGGCGCTGAACTCGCGCATACCGACTTTAAACGCCCCTAAACACAATTGCATAACCGCCTGCGGGTTACGTTTTACCGTTTCATCCAGTGTCAGGATATCGCTTATCCCCGCCGCGTAGTGTGCGTGGTGCGGCGCGACGGTGCGCAGGTGAGTAATCGGATCGGGTTCATCACCGTACGGCAGACGCGCACCCGGCGTAGTGCCGGTGTCGGAGCTAATCCCGGATTGCGCATGTAGCAATGCGCGCTGTTGCCAGCCGTATTGCACCGGTGTGCGGGCGACGAATGCGGCAAGCTCGGCGCTGATGCGGTAGGCAAGCTGATTGGCCTGTTCATCTTTGCCATAACGCCCTGCTAGCCCTTCGCGCTCACACAGAATGTTGACGGCTTCCGCCAGGGAATAAATACCAAACATCGGTACAAAGCGGTCAGGACTTATCAGCCCTTCGCTGACCAGGAAGCTATTCTCAAAGAAGTGCGATTGTTCGTACAAGAAGCGGCAGCGCGCATCGATGATGTCGATTTGCAACTGGCAGTAGTGCGGCAGCACACGAGTGAAGAAATCAGCAATGGAGTCACTGCGCTGGGCGACCTGTTGCAGATTCAGGCGAACTAAGGTGCTACCGCCACCGGCTACCGGCAGAGAGTTGTAACAGCTAACGATGCCATACTGACCTTTTGTGAATATTTTATCATTCACTGGCCCGTTGGCGATGTGCGGTTTGCTGCACTCACAAATATTTTGTGCAACCTGTAACAGCAGGTCATCGGGCGTAATTTCTGGGTCGTAAATAAAGGTGAGATTCGGTGCTACCTGCTTTAATTCAGCATCCGCGCGCAAAATGGCGCGAGTAATCGGCGTATCGTGTGGGCCAATATTGACGTGAGTAAAGGCATCGGGCAGCGTGCGATCGAGATAGCGCCAGAAACGTTTTATTCGAATATCGATTTCATCTTGTGTTAGAATTCTAACATAAGGCGATAGCAGCTCATCAAGATGCCCGAGGTATACCGGCATAGCCGTTACAGAGGGGACGTGGTGGTAGAGGATTGTCAGCAGCGACAGCGCATCGTCCAAATCCTCCGCGCCTTCCAGCTCCAGCCATTCAGAACCATTGGCGAGGAAACGCGCGTAATCCGGCAGCACATAGCGCGGTTTATATGGCGCGTGGCCTTCGAACATATCGCAGATAACCCCGTCGGCTAAGGCCTGGCGGGCATTATCGGGCAGTTCAGGATAGGGCAGGGCGTTTTCCGCCTCCAGCGCCAGAAAATGGCGCTTTTGTTCTGGAGACAATACGGAGCTTGTCACAATTTGCTGGCAGTGTTGCAGCAACGATGAGTCTATCGATGTTGGCATGTTCAGTTCCTCTGGCGATCGATGCGCGCAGTGTATGAAAAATGATGCACGTATCCTTTGATCCCAGCAGGTGAATGGACGTTTTATAGGCCAATGTTGGTGTGAAAACTTGATATGAGTCTCGTTATTGATGTGCAAATTTGTACGAACTTTTCACTAAGTGTGATGAAGGTCGAAGTGTAAACGCGGGGCAGTGTTACAATAGTCACAGACCCGCAAGGTGACGATTTAAACGGCATTGCGCCGTCGGAGAGAAAAATGACTGATTTAAAGGCAAGCAGCCTGCGTGCGTTACAACTGATGGACTTGACCACCCTGAACGAAGACGACACTGACGCGAAAGTGATCGCGCTGTGCCATCAGGCGAAAACCCCGGTGGGTAACACTGCGGCGGTCTGCATCTACCCGCGTTTCATTCCTATTGCGCGTAAAACGCTGAACGAGCAGGGCACACCGGATATCCGTATCGCGACCGTGACCAACTTCCCGCATGGTAACGACGATATCGATATCGCGCTGGCAGAAACCCGCGCCGCGATTGCTTACGGTGCTGATGAAGTTGATGTGGTATTCCCTTACCGTGCGTTAATCGCGGGTAACGAACAGGTCGGTTTTGATCTGGTTAAAGCGTGTAAAGACGCCTGTGCCGCAGCTAACGTTCTGCTGAAAGTGATTATTGAAACTGGCGAACTGAAAGAAGAAGCGCTGATTCGCAAAGCGTCTGAAATCTCCATCAAAGCCGGTGCAGACTTCATTAAAACGTCAACCGGTAAAGTACCGGTGAACGCGACCCCAGAAAGCGCGCGCATCATGATGGAAGTTATCCGCGATATGGGCGTGTCTAAAACGGTTGGTTTCAAACCAGCGGGCGGCGTACGCACTGCGGAAGACGCACAGCTGTTCCTGTCGATTGCCGATGAACTGTTTGGCGCAGACTGGGCGGATTCCCGTCACTACCGTTTCGGCGCATCCAGTCTGCTGGCAAGCCTGCTGAAAGCGCTGGGTCATGGCGACGGCAAGAGCGCAAGCAGCTACTAAGTCTTTTATTGCCGGATGTGTAGCGACGTAGGCCGGATAAGGCGCAGCCGCCATCCGGGATGAATACGACTGCCGGGTGGCGCGTTGCTTACCCGGCCTACAACGGCCTTCTACTCTTTTCCCCTGGGGGTTACCGTGTTTCTCGCACAAGAAATTATTCGTAAAAAACGTGATGGTCAGGCGCTGAGCGATGAAGAAATTCGTTTCTTTATCAATGGTATTCGCGATAACACCATCTCAGAAGGGCAGATTGCAGCCCTGGCTATGACCATTTTCTTCCACGATATGAACATGCCGGAGCGTGTTTCGCTGACTATGGCGATGCGAGATTCTGGAACCGTCCTGGACTGGAAAAGCCTGAATCTGAATGGCCCTATTGTCGATAAACACTCTACCGGCGGTGTGGGCGATGTGACTTCGCTGATGTTTGGCCCAATGGTGGCTGCGTGTGGCGGCTATGTGCCAATGATCTCTGGTCGCGGCCTGGGCCATACCGGCGGTACGCTCGACAAACTGGAAGCGATTCCTGGGTTCGATATCTTCCCGGATGACAACCGTTTCCGCGAAATTATTAAAGACGTGGGTGTGGCGATTATCGGGCAAACCAGCTCGCTCGCACCGGCGGACAAACGTTTTTACGCCACCCGCGATATTACCGCGACGGTGGACTCCATCCCGCTTATCACTGCGTCAATCCTCGCCAAAAAATTGGCGGAAGGGCTGGATGCACTGGTGATGGATGTCAAAGTAGGCAGCGGCGCATTTATGCCGACCTACGAACTTTCTGCGGCACTGGCAGAAGCGATTGTTGGCGTTTCCAACGGCGCAGGCGTGCGTACCACCGCCTTGCTTACCGATATGAATCAGGTGCTGGCTTCCAGCGCGGGTAATGCCGTTGAAGTCCGCGAAGCCGTGCAGTTCCTGACCGGTGAATACCGTAACCCACGCCTGTTCGATGTCACGATGGCGCTGTGCGTTGAGATGCTTATCTCCGGTAATCTGGCGAAAGACGACGGCGAAGCGCGCGCAAAACTACAGGCGGTGCTGGATAACGGCAAAGCGGCAGAGATTTTCGGTCGCATGGTGGCGGCGCAGAAAGGGCCGACCGATTTCGTTGAAAACTATGCGAAATATCTGCCGACGGCGATGCTCAGCAAAGCAGTCTATGCTGATACTGAAGGCTTTGTTAGTGCGATGGATACCCGAGCACTGGGTATGGCAGTTGTTTCTATGGGCGGCGGTCGCCGTCAGGCTTCGGACACCATTGATTACAGCGTCGGCTTTACCGACATGGCGCGCCTGGGCGACAGCGTTGATGGTCAACGTCCTCTGGCGGTTATCCACGCGAAAGATGAGTCCAACTGGCAAGATGCGGCAAAAGCCGTGAAGGCGGCCATTAAACTGGACGACAAAGCGCCAGAAATTACACCGACAGTCTATCGCCGGATAACTGAATAGCGATATACTGATCTGATCGCTTTTTTGCAGCGCAAGATGTATGGAGAACAAGATGAAACGTGCATTTATTATGGTGCTGGACTCCTTTGGGATTGGTGCAACAGAAGACGCAGACCGCTTTGGTGACGTCGGTTCAGATACTATGGGCCACATTGCAGAAGCCTGTGCCAAAGGTGAGGCTGACAATGGCCGCAAAGGCCCGCTGAATTTACCCAACCTGACTCGCCTGGGGCTGGTTAAAGCTCACCAGGGGTCTACCGGCAAAATCGCCGCCGGGATGGACGCCAACGCGGAAGTGGTTGGCGCATACGCCTGGGCGCATGAGCTTTCTTCCGGTAAAGATACGCCATCTGGTCACTGGGAAATCGCCGGTGTACCAGTACTGTTCGAATGGGGCTATTTCAGCGACCATCAGAACAGCTTCCCGCAGGAACTGCTGGATAAACTGGTAAAACGCGCAAATCTGCCGGGGTACCTCGGTAACTGTCACTCTTCCGGTACAGTGATTCTGGATGAGCTTGGCGAAGAACATATGAAAACCGGCAAGCCGATTTTCTATACCTCCGCTGACTCCGTGTTCCAGATTGCTTGCCACGAGGAGACTTTTGGGCTGGATAAACTTTACGAGCTGTGCGAAATCGCTCGTGAAGAACTGACCGAAGGCGGCTACAACATTGGTCGCGTTATCGCGCGTCCGTTTATCGGTGATAAAGCGGGGAATTTCCAGCGCACCGGTAACCGTCACGACCTGGCTGTTGAACCGCCAGCGCCGACCGTGTTGCAAAAACTGGTGGATGAAAAACACGGCCACGTGGTTTCTGTCGGTAAAATTGCTGATATCTACGCTAACTGCGGTATCACTAAAAAAGTGAAAGCGACTGGCCTGGATGCACTGTTCGACGCGACCATCAAAGAGATGAAAGAAGCGGGTGATAAGACTATCGTCTTCACTAACTTTGTAGACTTCGACTCTTCCTGGGGCCACCGTCGCGATATCGCCGGTTATGCCGCAGGTCTGGAACTGTTCGACCGCCGTCTGCCGGAGCTGATGGAGCTGGTGGGTGAGGATGATATTCTGATCCTGACCGCTGACCACGGCTGTGACCCAAGCTGGCAGGGCACTGACCATACCCGTGAGCACATCACTGTGCTGATTTACGGCCCGAAAGTAAAACCAGGCTCGCTGGGACACCGTGAAACCTTCGCGGATATCGGCCAGACCCTGGCGACTTACTTTGGTACGTCACCGATGGAATACGGCAAAAATATGCTGTGATACTCGTTGCCGGATAGCACTACGCTTATCCGGCCTACGAGGAATCGTTTGTTGTTTGTAGGCCTGATAAGGCGTAGCCGCCATCAGGCATTAGCAACTTATAAAAGGATAAAATAATGGCTACCCCACACATTAACGCAGAAATGGGCGATTTCGCTGACGTAGTTTTGATGCCAGGCGACCCGCTGCGTGCTAAGCACATTGCTGAAACTTTCCTTGAAGACGTGCGTGAAGTGAACAACGTTCGCGGCATGTTGGGTTTTACCGGGACGTATAAAGGCCGCAAGATCTCCGTAATGGGTCACGGCATGGGTATCCCGTCTTGCTCCATCTACACCAAAGAGCTGATCACTGATTTCGGCGTGAAGAAAATCATCCGTGTGGGTTCCTGCGGCGCGGTACGCCCGGACGTGAAGCTGCGTGACGTGGTTATCGGTATGGGGGCTTGCACTGACTCCAAAGTAAACCGTCTGCGTTTTAAAGATCACGATTTCGCTGCCATCGCTGACTTCGGCATGGTGCGCAACGCGGTTGACGCCGCGAAAGCGCTGGGTGTTGACGCTCGCGTGGGTAATATCTTCTCCGCAGACCTGTTCTATACGCCGGATCCGCAAATGTTCGACGTGATGGAGAAGTACGGCATTCTGGGTATTGAGATGGAAGCTGCAGGTATCTACGGCGTGGCGGCAGAATTTGGGGCGAAAGCGCTGACCATCTGCACCGTGTCTGACCATATTCGTACTCACGAGCAGACCACTGCCGCTGAACGTCAGACGACCTTCAACGACATGATCAAAATCGCGCTGGAATCCGTACTGCTGGGCGACCAGGAGTAAGGTGCATTTGTTGTGCCCGGTGGCGCTACGCTTACCGGGCCTACAAACAGGCAAAAATCAGCACGAACCTGTAGGCCGGATAAGGCGCAGCCGCCATCCGGCAATTATCTACCGCTCTAGCGCACGGCCCCGGCAATCCATGCCGACAACTCCCGCAGCTCGTTTTCCTGCTCAGGATATTCCGCCAGCAAAGACTCACAGGTTTGTTGCAACACGTCGGCGCGGTATTGGCAGCCCTGTAAACGCTCTGCCAGCGCTTCTAACGGCGCGGGGTTGAGGCTATCGGTAAACACCTGCGTACGGGTAATTAACCCTTTCTCGACGTCGAAATGTAGCTCGACACCTCCCCAGGTGAAACGCTCATCCAGCAAATGGCTGAACGCCGGAGCCTGACCAAAATTCCACTCCCAGCTACTCTGACGAGCAAACGTTTCAGCAAAATTAGGCAGATCCGGGGCTTTATCTGGAGAGATAATTTCGGCCTCGACGCGCTCGCCATAATGCCGGAAGAAAGCATCGGTTATCGCTTCGCAGATTTTCTCGTGCGTTATTTCAGGCAACAACTCGACCAGGTTAGCAACCCGGCCTCGCACAGAGGTGATCCCCTTTGCCTGGAGTTTCTTTTTATCTGGATTAAGGTAGTTTGCCAGGCGGCTGAGATCGGCATTCAGCAGCAGCGTACCGTGGTGAAAACCGCGATCTTTCGTTTCGCGATAGGCTGAACCAGACACTTTGCGATCGCCCTCGTCAGTTTTCACGATCAGATCGTTACGCCCGGAGGCCTCTGCCGTGATCCCTAGCGAGTTTAACGCGTCCAGCACAATGCTGGTGGAGATGGTTTTATCGTATTCCGGTTTACCGGCCATAAAGGTAAAACAGGTATTACCGAGGTCGTGAAAAACCGCGCCGCCGCCGCTGCTACGGCGTGCAAGGCGCACGTTATCTTCTTCCATCCGTCGGGTATTACACTCTTTCCACGGGTTTTGCGCTCGGCCAATCACAACGGTATCCGCATTGCGCCACAGGAATAACACCCGTTGAGTGGCAGGCATTTGGCGGAAAATACACTCTTCCACGGCCAGGTTAAACCAGGGATCGTGGGATTCTGAAAGCAGCAGACGCAGCGTTGACATGGCGATTTCCTTTCTGATTAATCTTTATCTTCGTCCTGAACCGGTTTGTTGGCGGTGAGCAGGAACGGCGACTGTTGCCAGCGGGTGCGTTTACCGCGCAGCAGGGTGCGGGCGAGCACGACGCCGATAGCCAGCGACAACAGCAGCATAAGGCGTAGAATGTTGGTGGTATTGTCCACTTGCCGGGATTCGGTGGCGATGGTGTGCGTATCCAGCGTCAGCCGCAAATAGCCAAGTGGGCCATTTTTCCCCTGAATAGGTTCGACGATTTGCTGGTTAAAGTAGCTGCCGGCTTTTTTGCCATCCAGCGCCAGGCGATCGCGGAGATCGACCTGTTCGCCTGCGTGCACGATAAGATCGCCTTGTTCGTCGTAGACGCCAGCGTCCAGAATACGGCTTTTGGCGGTAAGCTGATTGAGCTGCTGCCCAATCTTTTTCTCGTCTGGCGTTTCGCTTCTCATCATGGGAGCTAAATTCAGCGACACCTGATACGCCAACGTTCTCGCCAGCTCTTCAAGCTGCGGATTACGTTGTTTCTGGCTTTGCTGGCTGAACCATGAGGCCCCTTGCATCAGCGCGACCAGCAATGCGAGACAGATAAGAACGATTGCCGTGCGATGCAGCCGAAATTTCAGTTTTGCGCGAACCATATTCCACCTTTGAAAATTTACAGCTTAATGTTGCCAGAAGCGCTGGTTACAAGGTAGCCTCAGGCGTTATTTTCCTTGGCTTAATAAAAGAAGATTGGAGCCGTAATGCCAAACAGTTTGACCTGGTGCGACCTGCCTGAAGATGTTTCCCTGTGGCCTGGGTTGCCGCTTTCACTCAGCGGCGATGAAGTGATGCCGCTGGATTATCACGCCGGTCGCAGCGGCTGGTTGCTGTATGGCCGTGGTCTGAATAAAGAACGCCTGACGACCTATCAGCGTAAGCTGGGGGCAGCGATGGTGATTGTAGCCGCCTGGTGTGTTGAAGATTATCAGGTTATTCGCCTGGCGGGATCATTAACGCCAAGAGCGACACGTCTGGCGCATGATGCCGGGCTTGACGTGGCTCCGCTGGGGAAAATTCCGCACCTGCGTACGCCGGGATTACTGGTGATGGATATGGATTCTACGGCAATTCAGATTGAATGCATCGATGAAATCGCCAAATTGGCCGGAACAGGCGAACTGGTATCGGAAGTGACCGAGCGCGCAATGCGCGGCGAGTTAGACTTCAGCGCGAGCCTGCGGCAGCGTGTCGCGACGCTAAAAGACGCCGATGCCAATATTCTGCGTCAGGTTCGTGATGAGCTACCGTTAATGCCAGGGTTGACTCAACTGGTGCTGAAACTGGAAACGCTCGGCTGGAAAGTAGCGATTGCCTCCGGCGGCTTTACCTTCTTTGCGGAATATCTGCGTGACAAACTGCGCTTAACGGCGGCGGTGGCGAATGAGTTAGGTATTCGTGACGGCAAACTGACGGGTGAAGTGGTCGGTGACATTGTCGATGCGCAGTATAAAGCGAAAACGCTGCTGCAATTGGCTGAAAAATATGAAATTCCACATACCCAGACAGTAGCGATAGGCGATGGTGCTAATGACCTGCCGATGATCAAAAAAGCGGGTCTGGGGATTGCGTATCATGCCAAACCCAAAGTGAATGAACAGACGGAAGTCACTATCCGCCATGCCGATTTGATGGGGGTGTTCTGCATCCTCTCCGGCAGCATGAATCAGAAATAAAGAGGTTAACGTGGCGAAAGCTCCTAAACGCGCATTTGTTTGTAATGAGTGCGGTGCGGACTACCCGCGCTGGCAGGGGCAATGCAGCGCCTGTCAGGCATGGAATACCATCACCGAGGTGCGCGTTGCGGCTTCCCCCACGGTTGCACGTAACGAGCGCCTGAGCGGCTATGCGGGTAATGCCGGTGTCGCGAAGGTGCAAAAACTGTCGGACATTAGTCTGGAAGAACTGCCTCGCTTTTCTACCGGTTTTAAAGAGTTTGACCGTGTGCTGGGCGGCGGTGTGGTTCCTGGCAGCGCAATCCTGATTGGCGGCAACCCCGGCGCGGGGAAATCTACCCTGTTGCTGCAAACGTTGTGCAAGCTGGCTGAACAAATGAAAACCCTGTACGTCACTGGGGAAGAATCATTGCAGCAGGTCGCAATGCGTGCGCATCGCCTCGGCCTGCCAACGGCGAACATGAATATGCTGTCGGAAACCAGTATTGAACAGATTTGCCTGATTGCCGAAGAAGAACAGCCGAAGCTAATGGTCATTGACTCCATTCAGGTAATGCACATGGCGGATATCCAGTCCTC
>JBOFJM010000165.1:0-3083 GCA_051656825.1 Kluyvera sp. | reverse complement strand
CCTGCTGGCAGCGTACGCCAGGCTGCGTTTCGATATCGACCGGCGGCAAAATTTGCGCGCGGTGGAAGGTGTCGATATTGCGCACGGCGGCTTGCATTGCCTGTTTTAACTCGTCGCTTAAACGGGCGCTGGCCTGCTGAATTTCTTCCGCCGTCACCTTCAGCGCACCGACGTCGGTTTTGTCAAACCTGGCGCTGTATTCACGCAGCGCGCTGTCGCCATGACGTTTCACGTTATCGAGAATTTCTGCCACCGTCCGGGTAATACTGTCGGAGGCCGAAATCGCCGGGCGCATTAACAGCGCGCGCTGTTGTTCGGGGCTACAGCGGTTCCAGTCAATCAGGGTATTGAAGCTCATGGCGCTTACTCCATCATCTTCTCAATCGGCAGCACCAGAATAGAGCTGGCACCCAGGGCTTTCAGTTTTTCCATGGTTTCCCAGAACAGCGTCTCGCTGCTGACCATGTGCATCGCCACGCGCTGTTGATCGCCCGCCAGTGGCAGGATAGTTGGGCGTTCTGCGCCCGGCAGCAGGGCAATCACT
The DNA here is from genome assembly GCA_051656825.1 of Kluyvera sp. Lineage (GTDB taxonomy): Bacteria > Pseudomonadota > Gammaproteobacteria > Enterobacterales > Enterobacteriaceae > Kluyvera. The sequence goes on along the minus strand of JBOFJM010000165.1, from coordinate 2,539 downwards.
TCGTCCAGGCGATCCGTTGGTGCATGCATCATGATGTATTTCGATTCACGTGCCTGGATAACGCCCTGAATACGGGTTAGCAGGCGGTCGATCAACTGCTGTTTGGCGTCGTTCATCTCGCCGTCGCGCTGAATCAGGCACGCTTTAGAGCGGTAAATCACTTCCACTTCACGCAGGCCATTGGCTTCAAGCGTGGCTCCTGTAGAGACCAGGTCACAGATGGCATCAGCCAGACCGGCGCGTGGAGCCACTTCAACCGAGCCGTTCAGCAGGCACGATTTAAAGCTAATGCCTTTCTGGTCGAGGTAGCGTTTCAGCAGGTGTGGGTAAGAGGTGGCGATGCGTTTGCCATCGAGCGCCGCTGGGCCGTCCCAGGCTTCATCCACTGGCGTGGCGAGCGACAGGCGGCAGCCGCCGAAATCAAGACGGCGCAGAGTGAAGTAACGCGGGTCTTCGCCCTGTGCGCGGCGGTTCAGTAACTCTTCTTCCAGGACGTTTTCGCCGATAATGCCGAGGTCAACCACGCCGTCCATCACCAGGCCCGGGATATCGTCATCGCGAACGCGCAGGATATCGATAGGCATGTTTTCCGCCATCGCAATCAGACGCTGGGTGTGGAGGTTAATTTTAATGCCACAACGGGCCAGTAATTCGCGTGAATCATCACTAAGACGGCCTGATTTTTGAATAGCTATGCGTAAACGGCTGTTATCTAACATTCTGTATTCCTCATTGCCCTGCTGAATTTGGTTCAAAAAAAAGCCCCCGGAAGCAATCTTCCGGGGGCTCTCTTGCGTTCGTGCACCACTGGAAGATCTGAATGTCTCCCAGCACACATCGCCTGAAAGACTAGTCAGGGTGATGGTGATGATGGTGGTTTTTAAATTGAACGCACATAATTAATTTCTCGTTGAATGACTATTCACTTGATGCCTTTTAACCTAGCCCACTTTTACCGCGTAAGGCAAGTGCTTTTTACATTCATTAAATCAATTCATGTTGCGACTATAAATTGTTAGTTTTCACGGGGTGGCGTAGCCTTAGTACAGGAGTGCGGCAACAATCAGGAGAGCGCGATGAAAAAAGTAGCCATTGTCGGTTTAGGGTGGCTGGGGATGCCGCTAGCGTTGTCATTGATGGGACGAGGCTGGCAGGTTATCGGCAGTAAGACGACGCAAGACGGCGTAGAAGCCGCACGGATGTGTGGGGTTGAAAGTTATCCGTTGCGGCTCGACCCTCAACTGGTGTGTGAAGCGGAAGACCTTGACGCGCTAATGAACGTTGACGCTCTGGTCATTACGTTACCCGCGCGTCGTAGCGGGACGGGGGATGATTTTTACCGTCAGGCGGTGCAGGAAATTGTCGATTCGGCGCTGGCGCACCACATTCCGCGCATCATCTTTACCAGCTCGACCTCGGTGTACGGTAAAGAAGAAGGGCTGGTGAAAGAAACCACGCCGCGTGAACCGGTGACCGCCAGTGGAACGGTATTGAAAGAGCTGGAAGATTGGCTGCATCAATTACCCGGTACATCGGTGGATATTCTGCGTCTTGCCGGGTTGGTGGGGCCGGGGCGGCATCCAGGGCGATTCTTTGCCGGTAAATCTGCGCCGGATGGGCAGCAGGGCGTGAACCTGGTGCATCTGGACGATGTTATTTCGGCGATTACGCTGTTATTACAGGCTCCGAAAGGCGGGCACATCTATAATATATGTGCCCCTGAGCATCCGGCTCGCCGTATTTTCTATCCGCAAATGGCGCGTGAATTGGGGCTTGCTGTGCCGCAGTTTAGCGACAGCGGTAAAAGTCAGGGCAAAATTATCGACGGTAACCTTATTTGCCGCGAGCTAGGGTTTGAATATCAACATCCTGACCCGCTGCGTATGCCGATGGAATAGCTGCATGCGGTAAACCGCAAGGGGACACAAATGAAGCCATTGCTGGATGTCCTCGTTATTCTCGATGTTTTAGATAAAGAAGGGAGCTTCGCTGCTGCGTCGGCGAAGCTCTATAAAACGCCCTCCGCGCTGAGCTACACCATTCATAAGCTCGAAAGCGAGCTTAATATTCAATTGCTTGATAGATCAGGCCACCGCGCAACCTTTACTTCCGCCGGACGAATGCTGCTGGAGAAGGGGCGCGACGTGCTGCAAAGCGCTCGTGAGCTAGAGCAACAGTTGGTTAAGTTGCACGACGGCTGGGAAAACAGCTTAACTATCGGCATCGACTCTACTTTTCCGCTACCGCTACTGGCCCCGCTGCTGGTGGAGTTTTATCGTCACACCCGCAGTACACAGCTTTCGCTCATTCAAGGCGCTAATGAAGAACTGTGGCGGGCGTTGGCACAGGGACGGGCCGATATGGTGCTGGGCGCACTCGGTGAGCCGCCGGTGATGGAGACGTTGAATGTTCTGCCCTTAGGCCAGTTATCGCGGGCGTATGTAATGGCGGTGAACCACCCACTGGCCTCACTGGCTGAACCGCTAACCCACAAGGCGTTAAGGCGCGCCAGAGCGATTGTACTAACGGAAGAAAAAGA
>JBOFJM010000164.1:0-4582 GCA_051656825.1 Kluyvera sp. | reverse complement strand
TATATGACGAATTACTATAACCAGCGCAGGCCGCATAGCTTCAATAATGGTCAGACGCCGTATGCTAAAGAAAAGCATGCGGCGTAAAAAACCTTAACGAGTGTCCAATATTGCTAGACCACATCATTTATGGTGCTGGCAAACCGTTATGACTGGCAGCTTTTTCTTGAGGTGACCGGCCCCGGCGGCAGCGGGAAAAGTATTCTGGCCGAAATTGCCACCATGCTGGCCGGAGAGGATAACGCCACGTCAGCGACCATTGAAACGCTGGAATCCCCCCGCGAACGCGCGGCGCTGATTGGCTTCTCGCTGATACGTCTGCCCGACCAGGAGAAATGGAGCGGTGACGGTGCGGGGCTAAAGGCCATCACCGGCGGCGATGCCGTCTCCGTTGACCCGAAATACCGCGATGCATACTCGACGCATATCCCGGCGGTCATTCTGGCCGTCAACAATAACCCGATGCGCTTCACCGACCGCAGCGGCGGCGTGTCGCGCCGTCGGGTGATTATGCACTTCCCGGAACAGATTGCCCCGGAAGAACGTGATCCGAAGCTGAAAGATAAAATAGCCCGTGAGCTGGCCGTCATTGTGCGCCAGCTTATGCAGAAATTCAGCGACCCGATGACGGCGCGCACGTTGCTCCAGTCCCAGCAGAACTCTGACGAGGCGCTGAGTATCAAGCGTGATGCTGACCCGACATTCGATTTTTGTGGCTATCTGGAGGCGCTGCCCGAGCCTGACGGTATGTACATGGGAAATGCGAATATCATCCCGCGACAGCCACGTCTGTACCTGTACCATGCCTATCAGGTCTATATGGAGGCGCACGGCTACAAGAATACCCTCAGCCTGACTATGTTCGGCAAAGGGCTGTCATCGATGCTGAAAGAGTACGGGCTGAATTACGCCAGGCGGCGAACAAATCAGGGTATGCAGACGAATCTCGCACTCCGGGATGAAAGTAACGCCGACTGGCTGCCCCGATGTGACGAAACCACAGCGCTATAACCTATCCTGACCGGCATTAGCCGGTCTTTTTTTGCCTGAAATCCCTGAACGTGAACAGTAAAGTGTTCACTGTTCACGGAGTATTCACTGTGTATCATATTGAAAATTAATAAAAATAATGGTGAGTGAACAGTGTGAACAGTTTTTGGTAAAAAAAGTTTTTTTCTTGATGTGATCTATTCAAAAACAAGTTCGCTTAACCACAGGAAACATTGCAACAAATCGCCATTGGTATACGCTTAGGTATACCAATGAAAGTTGAATTGGAAAATAAACAATAAAAACATTAGGTTGAAAATATTATTCAGACTCCGCCAGCCCAAAATTCTCCATCGGTGATTACCAGAGTCATCCGATGAAGTCCTAAGAGCCCGCACGGCGCAAGCCCTGCGGGCTTTTTTGTGCCTGTAGATTGCCCCACAACAATAGCTACCCGACTTTCACGATAAGCCTGTTAGGCTATCTTCGGACTAACATCACATAGGCTGCCGTGACATCGATTCTGAAGGTAGAAAAGTCAATGTTACCGAAAGTAAGATCCCCTATTTTGTTAGCCCGTTTTCTGCTGTACGACTTTCTTAGTGGCCTGAGGATGCCTCCACCGCAAGCCAACCATCCGTATTTATATGTCAATATTTTTTATTTCATCTCAAATCATTTCGATCTGTGAGATTTATTACCAGCCCTCATTGGGCATGACAAGATTTATCCCCATTCAGCATTAGCCAGTCGTGATAAATAAATCCGTATTGGATAAAATCTGTTGGTCATTTTGTGAAAATTCTTAACAGCTTGCGCCGCCAATCCCGGCTAGCTTCTATTTGTAATTAAAAAAAGAGATGATGTAGCACGCCCACCGTGAAGATTGGCTAAATTATTGCTCTAGCTTATTTACGCAATATTAACCTTGAGCTAAATAAATCAACACAAACAATAGCAGACGAATATAAACTATCGTTATTACTAGCTCACTACATTAGGATTATTCACTTTTTGCATTAGAATAATGCTATCGAGTCGAAGATTGATAGGTATTTTAGGGGTAAAACTTATGCCTTTGCCCAGGAATGTAATTTTTTGAAGTGGTTTACTTGTTCGGCTTGTTACAGTAGCTGATAATTATGTAATCAATTAAATACTGTAAAAAAATGCTTGCTGATTTCTTTGTTTTATATTTTATAATGCCCACATCCATCCTATTTAGCTTGTCAGTAAAACGTATAACTGTTTCTGTTATTTTCGGTAAGTCGAACGACTTATCATCGTGTATGCTGTTTTTCTTCTCAGAATGTGGTTAGATAGATTATGTTTTCACTTATTACCAACAACTCATTTCTCGTCAATGGGCTGGCAGATATTGTCTGCGATAATAGCGTGGTCAAATGCAATTTGCGCATCGTCATCATTGATGCCACCCAATCCAGCATTTCAGAAAAAATAAGTGAAATCAGTGCAATAGACGTTTGCCTAGTCTTGATTTTGGTTAATAGAATGAATGAAGCACACCTGCTGCAATACATTCCATTTCCATGCCCAGCCTATTACATCCCGCTGTCGCACTCTGTCAGCGCATTAAAAAATGAGGTCAACGATATGTTGCTCTCTTTAAAATCAAAGAAAAATTGTCACTACAAAGTTTGTGGTTTAAATACTCGCAAATGGGTATCAAGAAAGGAACTGATGGCGGTGAGGATATATTTCTCAGGCATTGCTGTACCAACGATAGCATCGACACTGTTCATCAGAAATAAAACCGCACTCAATTACATTAGAAACTCGATGGACAAACTGGGGCTGAAACTCAGCCTTAGCAGCTTTAACTTATTCAAAGTCTATGAACAACTTATGAAGTTTACGCTTATCCCTGATGACTTTATCCATCATGATAATCATTGTCCGCTCAGGATAAGTTACGTCAGAGTGTGCAGCCATATGTACCCTTTATAGAGAACTTCGATATAGAGAACGTCGATGCATACTGACATAAAAGATAAAGTAATGTTAATTTTGCTGCTGATTTTGTTCTTTTTGGCCTGCTCTCTGGTCTTTTTTTAACAAATACAGAGCTGAACCGCGCTTCTCAATATCGCACAGATATATCGTTAATCATTAACCATAAAAAGAGTGTGAATATAAATAAGCTATTCAGTGAACCAACATCACTGAACAACAAACACAAAAGTTATTAACCGGAATAAATAAATAATATTTTTTTAACTAAACAAGAATATTCAGCGCAATCGAAAATAGGTTTGCTACCCATTCGCGTGCCTGAACCCCAGTGAATAGCCAATGCTATTCACTGTTTTCCTGCGTGGCGATTAACAGAACTTCTCTCTGCAAAGTCACATTTTACTCATTGTTTACAAGTATAAAAACATCAGGTCAAAAGCATGAAAAAGGTCATTTTAGCTTTAGCAATTTGTACTGTTCTTCAGGGGGTTAACGTTCGTCTGGCTTATGCCGATGAGGTTCTCGTTCCATTACAGGACGCCACAACTCCAGGAAACTCCATTACCATTGTAGGTGATAGCACCGGCGGCAATACTGCGCTCCCAGGGGGGTATAACCTCGATACGATGATTAATCAGACCACGGCAAACCATAATAATATCTCGACGCTGAACACGGAAATGTCGAGCGTCGCAACACGCGTTGCCAATAACTCGACAGAGATTACCAACCAGCAGCAGCAAATCACGAATAATACCAATGAGATAATCAAAAATCAGACCGCGAATGAAGCGGCTATTTTGATGGAACGCGGCAACATTAATGCGCTGAGAACCCGCGCCGATGCCACCGATACAGGTATTAGCGACATAAAACAGGCGCAGTCTGACACCAACGCCAACGTTACCAGCGTCAAACAGGCTCAGGCCGTCACCAACGCCAACGTTGCCAGCGTCAAACAAGCCCAGGCCACCACCAATGCCAACGTTGCCAAAAACTCTGCCAATATTGCCAGCCATGAAACGCGTATCGAAAATCTGGAAGCCAACACCGGCAGCGGGCAACGTTTCGCGGCGCTTAAGAGTGAAGTTGAAGACAATCGCCAACGCGCAAGCGCGGGTATCGCTGGTGTCGCGGCAATGGCGAACATCCCGCAGGTGATTCAGGGGCAAACCTTTTCGATTGGCGCTGGCACAGGGACGACCGACGGTGAAAGTGCGCTCGCCGTTGGTTTTTCCGCACGAGCCACCGAACACGTAGTGGTGAAAGCCTCGGTATCGGATGATACGCAGCAAAACTTTGTGGTGGGGGCTGGCGCGTCTTACGGCTGGTAACACCACGCAAAGCCAGGGATGGGGATGTGATGGCAAAGCCCTGCTGCGACGGCGCAGCGGGGTTATGTGTTATCGGTTTTTCTCGTTCATCGCCAGTGGCCGGAAAATTCGCTATTATCCGCTTCCACTCCTGTTCCTGGCTGCCTGATGTCTACAATTCTCGATACTTTTATTGCCCCACCTTGCCATGACGAGATAGAAATTCTCTATCACGATGCGCATTTGGTGCTTATCAACAAGCCTTCTGGCTTGCTCAGCCTTTCGGGCAAGAACCCTCGAAACAT
>JBOFJM010000163.1:0-2726 GCA_051656825.1 Kluyvera sp. | reverse complement strand
GGCGCAAACGCCGAAGCAGCAGGAATGGAGCCAGGCGATGCTCAACATGCTGCACGCCATTCATCAGGAACGCGCAATTTACTTAATGGTTCGGAGGCTCCGTGACTGACGTTTTATTATGTGTTGGCAATAGCATGATGGGCGACGATGGCGCAGGCCCGTTGCTTGCTGAAATGTGTGCTAGCGCGCCGAAGGGCAACTGGGTAGTGATTGATGGCGGCAGCGCGCCGGAAAACGACATTGTGGCGATTCGCGAGCTGAACCCGGAGCGGTTGCTGATTGTCGATGCTACCGATATGGGGCTGAATCCTGGCGAGATCCGCGTCATCGACCCGGACGACATTGCGGAAATGTTTATGATGACCACCCACAACATGCCGCTCAACTATTTGGTTGATCAGCTAAAAGAGGATGTGGGTGAGGTGATTTTCCTCGGTATTCAGCCGGATATCGTCGGGTTCTATTACCCGATGACGCAGGCGATTAAAGATGCCGTAGACGTCGTTTACCAGCGCCTGGAAGGCTGGGAAGGCAACGGCGGGTTTGCGGAGTTAGAAGCGGCAGAAGAGTAGCGGTAAAGCCGGATGGCGCTCGCGCTTATCCGGCTTACTCAATACCTATTCCTTGCGGGTAACATTGTGGAAATGCTGATGATGCCCCTCCACAACGTATCGCTTTCCGATGCCATGCTCATTGTAGGCCGGATAAGCGCGAGCGCCATCCGGCACAGATGATGCGGATCTATTCGACGCTAACGACCAGCGTTTTAATCTCAAAAGGCGTAAAGGTGAGCATCACTTTGCCCTCTTTTATCGTAACGGGTTCACCGTTTTCCTCCATCAGATTGCACAGTTGCCTTTGCGTAATTCGCGGGTCTAACGTGACCATCGCCTGGGTGTGGCAACCATCAAACTCATAAAGGCGAAGCGCCAACCCTTCTCCGGCTTCGGTTTGCTTGATGGTTTCCACGCAGACGTGCGGTGAATCGCAGCGAATAAAACTGCTGGCGACACGATGATTGTTGCCTGTAACGCTACCCTCATGGGTACACAGTTTGACTGGGTTATTAAAGAGATACGCTTCGCGGTTAACCTGGCCTTCCACCTCATCGCCGCAGTGCGGGAACAGCGCATAGCTGAAAGTGTGCTGCCCGCGATCGGCGTCAACGCCGGGGGAATTCTGCGAGCGCAGCAAGTTAAGATCGAGAATACCGTTTTTCGCATAGTGCCCATATTTGCAATCGTTGATAAGCGCCACGCCATAATCACGCTCGGAATAATCAATCCATTTATGCGCGCATATTTCAAACTGAGCTGCGTCATAAACATTGCGCGTCAGTGTACTGCGCTTAAATTTGCCGAACTGGATATCGCAATTAACGTCATCGCTAAATACCGCCACATCGAACGAAGTACGCAGCATTTTTAAGTTTTCATGCCAATCGACAGTCGTGGTAAAGGTGATGAGTTTGCTGCCTGGCGTCAAGCTAATGGTCTGCTGTAGCGTTGAATTCCCATAGCGGTAATGCTGCTCAACAATCGCCAGTGGGCCTTCCTGACGCGACGTGACCTCGCTAAGAACAAAGTATTCTGGCGTCCGATCCCGCCACGTAATATCAATATCCCAGCAGTTACCGCAGATATCGTCATACACCGCCAGTTGGTTGCCGAGCGTATTATCGCGCAGAACCGATTTGCCTGTTTCTGTATCGATAATCTCGCTGATGTGCCCCTGCGCATTAAAAACGATGCGAATTACCTCATTTTCAAGACAGGTATCCTGCACGGTCATGGCAGGGATCGCAGGTGACGGTAGGTTATCCAACTCCGTATAACCGAAGGCTGGCAGCGTGATATGACGGTAGCCGTCTGCCATCGCAACCCAGGCTTCGCGGGCAAAGCCCGTAATATTATGGGCAACCGTATTACCGGCGGGGACGGCGCAATATTCTGCAAACTCTGTGAGATAGTGTTGAGTCAGTTGCTCTACCTCCGCCAGTAAAATAGCGTAGCGGGCGACAGATTCATCATAAATGCGTTTTATCGATGAACCCGGCAAAATATCATGGAACTGATACAACAACACTTCCTGCCAAATTTGATGCAACTGCTTTACGGGATAGGCGGCTTGAGTATAGAAAGACATTCTGCTGGCGGCGAATTCCAGTTCGCGCAATGCATTTTCCATTTTACGATTGTAGAATTTATTTCTCGCCTGAGTCGTCAGTGTGCCCTGATGTTTCTCTAAATACAGCTCACCTTTATAATGCGGATAATTGCGCTGGTCTTTGGCAATATGATGGAAAAAGTCGCAGGCTTTTCCCTGTTTTACCGGGGAAATACCGTTCAGGTCTTTAATTCGTTGCAGCCGTTCCAGATGTTCTGGCCCTGGGCCACCGCCGCCGTCACCAATACCAAACAGCATCAGGGCGCTGTCGCAGACGCCTGCATCCTGATAGTTCTTTTCGATAAATTTAATGCCGCGCGGTGCGGCCGGGCTATTATAGTTTTCCTCTGGCAGCATATGCGTTAATACGCCAGTACCGTGCCAGATAAACGTATGGTGCGGGAATTTATTATGCTCATTCCACGACAGCTTTTGCGTCATAAAATAATCAATGCCGCTTTTTTTCATAATCTGTGGCAGGTTGGCGTTATAGCCAAATACATCAGGAAGCCACAGCATATTGGTGACTTGCGAAAATTCCTGCTGCCATAACTGGCGAC
>JBOFJM010000162.1:0-5579 GCA_051656825.1 Kluyvera sp. | reverse complement strand
GGGGTAGAGCGGATCAGCATCGGCGAGGCCATAAAACACCATCCGCCATTCACGTTCAGTCAGTTCTTCCGCAAGGCGGAAACGACGCAGGGCTGCCAGCCGCATTTCATGTGGAGGTGTCGGGATTTTCTCTGCTTTATCAAACCGCGTTTCCATCTCGCGGCCTGCAGAAGCCAGCGCGTGAAAATCATTACGCAGGTAATTATCATCCTGCAGTCTGGAAGACAGCTTCGCTGCAATGCGTTGCGATAGAGAACTCAGCGCGGGTGTCATTGCGGCATTACCAACTGGCAAACTTCTTTGTTGACCACCGGAGGGAAATCTACCTCTTCGGCCCCATCACGTTTATCCTTAAGCCCAAAGAACTGCATGCGCAACTCAACGCGGCGACTGGCTTCTTTGCTTTCTTTGGCGTTGTTAAATGAGACGCCACCAGCAAGGAAAAGCTTACGAATTTGGATCTGCTGCTCTGCAGAAATGCTGTTTTGCAGAGGACTGCGGCTATCGAGCAAACTGCACATCACCCATTCAGATCGCTGAAGGGAGAGATGCAGGTTGTAAAGATACGAGCCATCGGTGTCGGTAAAACCTTCGATGACGATCTGCTTGAACCACTTTTTGCCTTCGTCACTATCGGATGCCTCCAGCACCAGCGGAACGACATCCTGCAGTGCTTTTTGCCCTTCGGCATTCAGGAAGAATCGGTTGTGATCGAAACGACCTGCCTCGCCAAAGCTGATGCGGTTATCGTGACAATCCACCACGATGGTTTTGTTCACACTACGGGCATGCAGCTCCAGTCGCTCACATAATCTGGCGATATCCTGTCCCCTGACTTTTTCCCCTTGCTCTGCGCGTTGAATACGTTGTGTAACGGAGCTCAGCGACGCGACCATCACCACTAGAAATAAGACCATCATGGCAGTCATCAGATCGGCGTAAGAAATCCAGAAGGGCTTCTCAGCTTCATCACCACGGCGCTTTTTAACGCCAAATGCATTTCCAAACATCAGACGTCACCCCTTAGGCTCGAACGCGTGACAGAACATCGTCAAGCTCACTGACGCTTTCACCAATCTGTTCGACAGAGCCGGCAAGCAGATTAGAGGCTTTCGCCATTTCAACATCCAGCTTGCCTAGCGTTTTATCCAGGCTGCGTGAGACACCTTCGGAAAAGTCTTCAAAGCCTTTGCCGAGTACGTTGCTGACGTTCTCCATGAAGTCTTGCGCTTCACGGTTATAGCTCTGCAAACGCTCGCCGTGCTGCTTGAGATCGGTAATAAATTGGCTGCGTGTAGTCTGTTCAGACTGCGTATTGGCTGCAAGCAATTCCAGCATGGCAATGGATTTGCTGACGGCTTCCCGATTGTTTCGATAATCAGCCACAACGGAGGAGAGTTCGCTGGTGGCAAGGGAAAGCGATGAACCGGCTGATTGCGCTTTATTCAGCACATCTGCGGTGAGGTGATTGGCTTCCGATACGCGATCGCCCGCATGTTCAAAGCGCTCGGCCGCCACACGCATTTTATCGGCCCCGTTTTGCATATCCTGAATCTGTCGGTTGGTTTGTTCTGCGAGTTTGTTGAGCGTTTCTGTCGTCCCCTGATGCTGGCTGGCAACCGTTTCAATCAGTTGCTTAATCTGATCGTCCACTTCACTCATCACCTGCTGGGTCTGTTGGTGTAGAGACTGCTGATTAGCCTGCTGATTGGCCGAAATCTGCTGCTGGCCCTTATCAATTTGCCCAAACAAGCTACCCAACTGCTTACCGAGTGCTTCAACAGACGTTGCCATTTTTTCCATCGTGGCACTTTGGCCCTGCTGCACTGAATTCTGAATGGCTTCAATAAAGGCGGACATATGTTCTGCCTGGGCCTTCTCGCGCGCTTCGCTATCGGCAAACATTTTCTCAAGCTGACGGGCCATACGTTCACCCGCACCTTCACCTTCCGCCCCAATTTTAGCGACGGATGCCTGAAGGCTAACAAGCATGTCGTTCATGCCTGCCTGCATGGCTTGCTGGCCCGACTTCATTTCAGATAACAGCTGTTCAATGAGCTGGGCGCTTCCCTGGCGGGAATCGTCGCTGACCTGACGCATGTCCTGCAACAGGGTAGAAAAACCGCTTTGCATCGTTTGGATAGCACCCACGGTTTGGCCCATCATCTCGTTGAGGTTCGTAAACTGCTGGCCAAACGTGGTATCGAGTTTCGCCATAAATGCGGTCAGCACATCCTGCAGCATGTTTTGAACCATGCCGCTTTGATCGCCGCTGGCGGTCTGAACCGCACCGGCAATTTTATCCAACGGTGACTTCAGGCTATTTTCGATTGCGCCGCTCACCTGGTCAGCAAACTGTGCGCCTGATTCGCGATAGGTGTTGCTCAATGTATTCGCGAGGCGTTCATTTTCAACTTTCTGACTTTCGGCGAGATGCAGCAACATGTCACGAAGATCGGTGACCAGACTCTCCTTCAGGTGACGAGCCTGGTTTGCGCTTTCGTTACTAGATTTCACCAGCGAGGCGAGATACTCCTCGCCAACGCCGCTGTCATAGAGGGAATCGAGTGCTGCGGTGAACTTTTCAAGATGTTTGTAGCATTTTGCTAGATAGAATTTCTCCAGCCAGGTGATAAAAATAGAGAACGCAATCGCAAATGCAGAGCCGAGGAAAGCATACAGCACATCGTGCAGCAGATTATTGACGCTACTAGTGACTTGCTCCGGCGTGCTGGGGTCAAAATGATTCAGGCCAATCATCAACCCATAGAACGTTCCGATAATCCCGACACCGGTCAGAATACCGGGCAGATGTTTAAAAAATTCTGTATTGAGTGGTATATCCACCAGCTGCTGTTCTGAAAAATAGCTGGCACTGGGCGCGGTAGCACGGATTTTAACCACTTTTTCTTCGCTGCCGACCAGCTCATGCTGCGAGTGCAGGGATTCGGCAAACTCGCTCCAGGCATGCTTTAGTTCAGGCTGAACAAATAGGGTTTTCAGATGCTCGAGTTGATTCTCCGGCTCATTATTCTTGATGCTATTAATTGACTGTGTGTATTTTTTCAGTCTGTTAACAATTCTAATAGACCGATAAAGATAAAAAATAATAAAACAAACAAATGCAAAACTGACGAGGCCGATAACGGTTGCTGGCACCATATACGGTTGAACAGAGGTAAGTGCCAATAAAACGGAATTAAGCCACGACATAGTATTACCTGTTATATATTCAAAAACGTAACGTTAGAATAGCCATCGACAACATTTTGATTACCTTTAATCAAAACTTCATACGGCTACTCACTCTAAACATCTCTCAATTTTTCGTTTCTATGATTGCAGGACAGGCCTTGTAGCGCAAAGGATGGGCTGCTGATGAAGGCGACAGGACTGATTTGTGCAAACAGAACGGCGGTTCAGTTTCCTATTATTTGCTGATCAAATGCAAATTTCTTTACGTTATGTCGTTTGTAATCACTCCTTTTCCGGGGATGATTTTGCGAACTGCACTCCAATACCGAATTGATGCCAGCCTGTTATTGCATGCTGGCTGCGATCGTCCCCGAGGATTTTCATGAACAACGCTGAACAACTGTTTCTGAACGAGTTGGATAATAAATTCTGGAAAGCGCTGATAAACTGTGCGTCAATATGGATGCCACCAACTACAAGCACGTGGTGCTGGGGCTCATCTTCCTGAAGTATGTATCCGATGCCTTTGAGGCTCGCCAACAGGAGTTGATTACCCTGTTCCGCGATGTTGGCAACCGGTACCAATGATTGCCACTAAGGCGTCTGAAAGCTTTATCGGCAAGAATCGAAATACCATTTTCGGCAAAATAGCTTCGAGGAGCGATTGCAAACCCAAACCCCTGAGCATTGAAGTAAGGCATCCCCCTGAGGTGCTGATAACCAAGACGATGCAGTTCTGATAGCATCCGCAGACATCGTTGTGCTTTACGTATCTATTCTTACGCTTAACCATTTTTGCAATTTCCTCAACAAACGCTGAGGTATTCTGGACGGTATTGCTACGCTTCTATTATTAATAATAAACAAAAACCAGAAAATAATTCGGAAATAGCTTAGCTGCAATGTTAACTATTGATGAAATTAAAGTAACATTCCGTAAAATTAGGTTATTTTATTTCTCATGGACGAAAATTTATATATTATGATATAATGCGGCGAGAAAATACGCAGATTATTAATCTGCCATTAATGTAAATAAATATTCGCGGAGACTATTCCAGTGGGACGTAAATGGGCCAATATTGTTGCTAAAAAAACAGCTAAAGACGGTGCAACGTCTAAAGTATATGCAAAATTCGGTGTAGAAATCTATGCTGCTGCTAAACAAGGTGAGCCAGACCCAGAATTAAACACATCTTTAAAATTCGTTATTGAGCGTGCGAAACAAGCGCAAGTTCCAAAACACGTTATTGATAAAGCCATTGATAAAGCCAAAGGCGGCGGCGATGAAACGTTCGTACAAGGGCGTTATGAAGGCTTTGGGCCGAATGGTTCGATGGTTATCGCTGAAACGTTGACTTCAAATGTTAACCGCACGATTGCTAATGTCCGCACAATTTTCAATAAAAAAGGCGGGAATATCGGAGCGGCGGGTTCTGTCAGCTATATGTTCGAAAATACGGGGGTGATTGTATTTAAAGGAACAGATCCTGACCATGTTTTTGAAATTTTGCTTGATGCAGAAGTTGATGTTCGTGATGTAACCGAAGAAGAAGGTAACATCGTTATTTATACTGAGCCTACAGATCTTCATAAAGGTATTTCAGCTCTAAAAGCTGCTGGGATTACTGAGTTCTCAACAACAGAATTAGAAATGATTGCTCAATCAGAAGTTGAACTTTCACCAGAAGATTTAGAAATCTTTGAAGGACTTGTTGATGCCCTTGAAGATGATGATGATGTTCAAAAAGTATATCATAACGTTGCGAATCTCTAATTATAAATTAAAGAAATCTGTCATTATGGCAGATTTTTTAATCTTATAAAGTGGTCATAATAAATAGATAGTGGCCACTATCTTCTAAAATAAATGACATGAATTGAAACCCCTGCTTTTAATTATGGTCGTTTAATGATGTAAAATAACACCGATATATTGATTTAATGTACCAGTGCTATTTATATTAACTTACTAGAGTCAGAGATGTTTCTTTAACCAATCGACTTGTTTAAGTGATACGTTATCAAAGTGCTGACCATCATATAGGTCGTAATGTTTGGCACCATTCTCGATAAATAACTCTTTCTGTTCTGAACGCACTGATTCGTACAATGCAATACCTTGTTGCGGACTATTGACGGTATCTTCACCAGCGACAACGACAAGCGTTGGGCAGGTTACTTGTTGAGCATTTAGATAAGGTTTGTACTGAAGTGTTTCATAGACTGTCAGAAATGGAATTTTTATATCCATTGAAGGATATTTTTCTTTATTTTCATCGAAAAATGCTTTTGACTCTTTATCCCCAAGAACTTTGGTGATGGCGACAAACATTTCTTTGCCTAAACGCTCACGCTTCTCGACCATTTTTTCAAGTGTGCCA
>JBOFJM010000161.1:0-2852 GCA_051656825.1 Kluyvera sp. | reverse complement strand
CGCTTACCCGGCCTACAATGAGAGTGTGATCCGTAGGCCCGGTAAGCGCAGCGCCACCGGGCATTAATGCGGCAGTCCGTAGGCCCGGTAAGCGTAGCGCCACCGGGCATTAACGCGGCAGAGGATTAGCCGAGCTGCCCATTTCCCAAATGCTTCACGCGGCGCTTCACTTCTTCTTGCTTACCGGCGTTGAACGGACGAGCGTCCGGGCTGCCGAGATAGCCGCAGACGCGGCGGGTAACGGAAACGCGTGAGGCGTCGTGGTTACCACATTTCGGACAGGTGAAACCTTTACTGGTGCATTCGAACTCACCGGTAAAGCCGCACTCGTAGCACTCATCGATTGGCGTGTTGGTTCCGTAGTACGGCACGTGCTGGTAACTGTAATCCCACACGTCTTCCAGCGCTTTCAGGTTGTGCTGAATGTTTGGGTATTCGCCGTAGCAAATGAAGCCACCGTTCGCCAGCGGAGGGTAGGCCGCTTCAAAGTCGATTTTGTCGTACGGGTTCACCTTTTTCTCCACGTCGAGGTGGAAGCTGTTGGTGTAGTAGCCTTTGTCGGTAACGCCTTCCACAATGCCAAACTCGGCGGTGTCGAGACGGCAGAAACGGTCGCACAGGTTTTCACTTGGTGTGCTGTACAGGCTAAAGCCGTAGCCGGTTTCATCTTTCCACTGGTCAACCGCATCGCGCAGACGCTGAACAATCGCTACGCCTTTTTCACGCAGCATTTCGCTGTCGTACATGTGCTGGTTGCCGAACAGCGCGTTGATGGTTTCGTGAATCCCGATGTAACCGAGCGAGATAGACGCGCGACCATTTTTGAAGATTTCAGACACGTCGTCGTCGGCGTTCAGGCGAACGCCACAGGCACCTTCCATATACAGGATTGGTGCTACGCGCGCTTTAACGCCTTCCAGACGCGCAATACGGGTCATCAGCGCTTTACGCGCCAGTACCAGACGCTCGTCCAGCAGTTTCCAGAACGCCTCTTCATTGCCTTTGGCTTCCAGCGCGATACGCGGCAGGTTCAGGCTGATAACGCCCAGGTTGTTACGCCCATCGTGAATCTGTTCGCCGTTTTCGTTTTCCCACACGCCAAGGAAACTGCGGCAGCCCATTGGGGTTTTGAACGAACCGGTAACTTTAACCACCTGATCGTAGTTAAGAATGTCTGGATACATGCGCTTGCTCGCACACTCCAGCGCCAGTTGTTTGATGTCGTAGTTGGCATCGCCTGGCTTGTGGTTCAGGCCATCGCGAATCGCGAAGACCAGTTTCGGGAATACCGCCGTTTTGCGGTTTTTACCGAGGCCCGCGATACGGTTACGCAGAATCGATTCCTGAATCAGGCGTGATTCCCAACTGGTGCCAAGACCAAAGCCGAAGGTGACAAAAGGTGTCTGACCGTTAGCGGTGTGCAGCGTGTTGACTTCATATTCCAGCGACTGGAACGCGTCGTAACACTCTTTTTCTGTGCGAGACAACGCGTATTTTTCCGCATCAGGAATCTGCCACTCTGCCGCTGTTTTACGGTGCTTGTCGTAGCTGGCGGTAACGAACGGTGCTAGCACCTCATCAATACGGTTAATGGTTGTGCCGCCATAAATGTGGCTCGCAACCTGAGCGATAATCTGCGCTGTAACCGCCGTGGCGGTTGAGATGGATTTCGGCGGCTCAATTTCCGCGTTACCCATCTTGAAACCCTGCGTCAACATGCCTTTCAGGTCGATAAGCATACAGTTGAACATCGGGAAGAATGGCGAGTAATCGAGATCGTGATAGTGGATCAGACCACGCTCGTGCGCCATAACAACGTCGTGCGGCAGCAGGTGCTGACGCGCATAGTGTTTGGCGACAATACCGGCCAGCAGGTCACGCTGGGTTGGGATGACTTTACTGTCTTTGTTGGCGTTTTCGTTAAGCAGCGCCGAGTTGGTCTGCTCAACCAGACCGCGAATTTCCTGGTTCAGGCGGCCGCGCTTCTCGCGCTGGCTGTCGCGGTCGTGGCGATATTCGATATAAGAACGGGCTAGCTGTTTGTACGGCCCGGACATTAGCTGATTCTCAACGGCGGTTTGAATCTCGTTGATATCAACCTGTGGCTGGCCTTGCATTTGTTGGCTAACGATTGCTGCGACGGTGGCGCAATAGTCTGCGTCATCGACTCCCGCTGCTTTAGCTGCACGCAGAATTGCTTCTTTGATGCGCTCTGATTTGAACGGCACTTTACAGCCATCTCGTTTCATCACATGCGGTGTCATGATCACTCCAATTTAATAAGAACAGGTTATCCACAGAGGCAGGAAAACAGCGATTGGCGTAATTACCCCATTAACCAATACCTTCCCCCGAGTGCGGCCCAGGTTATCCACATATCGACGCTCTTTTCGTGATTCTCATTGTTGCAACGACTGTTGCAATAATAGTCGATAAATACCATATGTTGGGCCGGGACGCATTTTAAGGTCTATATGTAGTGATATGCATCAAAGATGTTTGCGTTTTTATTGACGCAGGACAAAGTAAAAATGCAAGAGTACAGATGGCAGGCGTTACGGGATATGTAAATTTTATTTGTGCGAATTGTGACCAAATACGATGTGCAGAGTGTCATTTTGAGCAGCCCGGCAGCATAGCGCCACCGGGCCAGGAGATTAGCCCTGAAGCCACCAGATAGCTTCAAAAGGACGTAGGGTCATCTTGGTTGGGGTTTGTGGCGCATCGTCGTAGTTGCTCATTAGACGCTGCCCGTGTTGATTGTCAGACGGCGGTTCCCACGCTAACGGCTCGGCGTTGAGGTTCGCGACCACCAACAGCGTTTGCCCCTGCCATTGGCGGCGATAGCACCA
>JBOFJM010000160.1:0-3277 GCA_051656825.1 Kluyvera sp. | reverse complement strand
CAGGTAGAGCGCCTGCTGCAAGGCGAAAACGGCCTGCGCCTCGCGCCGCTTTCTCTCATGGATTTTCATCGCCAGCCGGTTTTTGGCCTGTATTGTCGCGCGCATCGCCAGCTTATGCGGTTGGAAAAACGGCTGCGGGAAAACGGCATTACAGTTTATGAAGCCGATATTCGCCCGCCAGAACGTTATCTGATGGAGCGCTTTATCACCGCCCCGGTGTGGGTCGAAGGCGACCTGCGCGGTGCGGCGTTGTATAACGCGCGGATGAAACCCAACCCAGATTATCGACCGCCGCTGAAATGGGTATCGCTGGATATCGAAACCAGCCGCCACGGCGAGCTGTACTGCATTGGCCTTGAAGGCTGCGGACAGCGCACCGTGTATATGCTCGGCTCTCCACCGGCACAGCCGCCGCAGGTCGATTTTCACCTCGAATACGTTGCCAGCCGCCCGCTGCTGCTGGAAAAACTCAACGCCTGGTTCGCCGAACATGACCCCGATGTGCTGATAGGCTGGAACGTGGTGCAGTTCGATTTGCGCGTGTTGCAAAAAAGCGCCGAGCGTTATCGTGTGCCGCTAATGCTGGGGCGTGGCAATAGCGAGCTGGAGTGGCGCGAGCACGGTTTCAAGAACGGCGTGTTTTTCGCGCAAGCCGCCGGACGGTTGATAATTGACGGTATTGAGGCGCTGAAATCCGCTTTCTGGAATTTCTCCTCTTTTTCGCTGGAGAATGTCGCGCGTGAACTGCTGGGCTAAGGGAAAGCGATTGATAACCCGTGGGACAGGATGGACGAAATTGACCGCCGTTTCGCCGAAGATAAGCCCGCACTCGCCACCTATAACCTGAAAGACTGCGAGCTGGTTACGCGCATTTTCCACAAAACAGAAATCATGCCATTTCTGCTGGAGCGCGCCACGGTCAACGGCCTGGCGGTTGACCGACACGGTGGCTCGGTCGCTGCCTTTGGTCATCTCTATTTTCCACGAATGCATCGCCTGGGCTATGTCGCGCCGAATCTTGGCGAAGTGCCTCCACAGGCCAGCCCCGGCGGCTATGTGATGGACTCGCGCCCTAGCCTGTACGACTCGGTGCTGGTGCTCGACTACAAAAGCCTGTATCCATCGATTATTCGCTCGTTCCTGATAGACCCAGTTGGCTTGATTGAAGGCATGGCGCACCCCGAACAGCAGTACAGCACCGAAGGTTTTCTCGGCGCGTGGTTCTCGCGCGATAAACACTGCTTGCCTGGGATCGTCAGCCAAATCTGGCACGCGCGTGATGAAGCCAAACGGCATAACAACAAGCCGCTGTCGCAAGCGCTGAAAATCATCATGAACGCCTTTTATGGCGTACTGGGGACGAGCGCCTGCCGCTTTTTCGATCCTCGCCTGGCCTCGTCAATCACCATGCGCGGCCATGCGATTATGCGCCAGACCAAAGCGCTGATTGAGTCACAGGGTTATGACGTGATTTACGGCGATACCGACTCCACCTTCGTATGGCTCAAACGCGCTCACAGCGAGGAAGACGCCGCCGCAATTGGCCGCTCTCTGGTGGCTTTTGTCAACCAGTGGTGGGCCGATGAGCTGGGCAAAAGCGGCCTCACCAGCGCGCTGGAATTGGAGTTTGAAACCCATTTTTGCCGTTTCCTGATGCCAACCATTCGCGGGGCCGATACGGGCAGCAAAAAACGGTATGCCGGAATGATTCAAGACGGTAACGAGCAGCGAATGTTGTTTAAAGGCCTGGAAACCGTGCGTACCGACTGGACGCCGCTGGCGCAGCAGTTCCAACAGGCGCTCTATTTACGTATTTTTCGTAACCAACCGTATCGGGACTATATTCGCGAAACCATTGATAAACTGATGGCTGGTGAACTGGACGAGCAACTGGTTTACCGTAAACAGCTACGCCGCCCGCTGGCGGAGTATCAGCGCAATATCCCGCCGCATGTGCGTGCCGCCCGGCTGGCGGATGAACACAATGTCAAATTAGGCCGCCCGCAGCAGTACCAGCAGCGTGGTAGCATTAAATACGTCTGGACAACCAATGGCCCTGAACCACAGGCCTATCAGCAATCACCGCTCGATTATGATCACTATCTGACCAAACAATTAGCCCCCGTCGCCGAAGGAATTCTCCCCTTTGTTGACGATGATTTTGCTACAATAGTGACAGGGCAACTGGGTCTATTTTGACAGGTGACTAACGTCTCGCCATCCAGTACCATAGCGCCCTTTCCATTCCTGGACCTCATTCACTCGCCGCCTACTTTCAGGTGGTGGCTGGATATTGCCTGCAATTTATTAAAGATAGAGCCGAACACATATGCCTTTTACACTTGGTCAGCGTTGGATCAGCGATACAGAAAGCGAACTGGGACTTGGTACTGTAGTTGCAATGGATGCACGCACCGTCACTCTGCTCTTTCCGGCAACCGGAGAGAACCGTCTGTATGCCCGAAGTGACTCCCCCGTAACCCGCGTTATGTTCAATCCCGGCGACACGATTACAAGCCACGAAGGCTGGCAGTTGCACGTTGATGAAGTAAAAGAAGAAAATGGTCTGCTGGCCTACATTGGCACTCGCCTGGACACCGAAGAAGAAAACGTCGAACTGCGTGAAGTGCTGCTCGACAGCAAGCTAGTGTTCAGCAAACCGCAAGACCGCCTTTTTGCAGGGCAAATCGACCGTATGGATCGTTTTGCCCTGCGCTACCGCGCGCGTAAATATCAAAGCGAACAATATCGTATGCCGTACAGCGGCCTGCGCGGACAGCGTACCAGCCTGATCCCACACCAGCTCAACATCGCCCATGATGTGGGTCGTCGTCACGCGCCGCGCGTCCTGCTGGCGGATGAAGTGGGCTTGGGTAAAACCATTGAAGCGGGGATGATCCTGCACCAACAGTTGCTCTCTGGTGCGGCACAGCGTGTGCTGATTGTGGTTCCTGAAACCCTGCAACACCAATGGCTGGTTGAAATGCTGCGCCGCTTCAACCTGCGCTTTGCGCTGTTTGACGATGAGCGCTACGCCGAAGCCCAGCACGACGCCTATAACCCGTTTGAAACCGAACAACTGGTTATCTGCTCGCTCGATTTCGTGCGCCGCAGTAAGCAACGCCTCGAACACCTGTGTGATGCCGAATGGGATCTGATGGTGGTCGATGAAGCGCACCACCTGGTGTGGAGCGAAGATGCGCCGAGCCGCGAATATCTGGCTATTGAACAACTGGCCGAACGTGTGCCGGGCGTACTGTTGCTGACCGCAACGCCG
>JBOFJM010000159.1:0-19551 GCA_051656825.1 Kluyvera sp. | reverse complement strand
ATTTCGTTAGACTCGCCGGAGTTAGACAGCGCAATCACCACGTCCTGCGGCGTCACCATGCC
Source organism: Kluyvera sp. (assembly GCA_051656825.1). Lineage (GTDB taxonomy): Bacteria > Pseudomonadota > Gammaproteobacteria > Enterobacterales > Enterobacteriaceae > Kluyvera. Next base: position 19,489 of record JBOFJM010000159.1, on the reverse strand, counting down.
TAAATCACCGTGAGCGGCTTCGCCTAGGTGCACAAAGAAGGACGATGTTCCGGTACTGGCAAAGGTGGCCGCCATTTTACGCCCAATATGCCCGGATTTGCCCATCCCCATAACCACGACTTTACCGCCACAGTAGAAAATCTTCTCACAGGCGGCAGCAAAATCCTGATTAATGTATTGATCGAGCTGTTGCAGCCCTTCCCGTTCAATTTCCAGAACTTCTCTTCCGGCCTGCAGGAAGTCGAAATTTGGCTGCAAATCTATTTGCGACATAGTGTAATCCCGATTCATTCGATGAAGAGCGGCGTTGCCCAGTAGAGCAGCGCCAGCCATACAACAAACCCGCCGATTAACAGTAAACCTGCGCCACGGCCAATTTGGCGGCGACGCCAGCACAGCAGGGCAACAATTACGCTCACCAGAACCATTACGCCATAATCCCGGCTGAACGCGAGGGGGTTAAACGCCCCTGGCGCGATGAGGGCGGGGATGCCGAGCACGATGGCCATATTAAAGAAATTTGAGCCAATGATATTGCCGACTGCAATATCATTTTCGCCTTTGCGAACGCCAGCAATAGCGGTCGCAAGCTCCGGCAGGCTAGTGCCCAGTGCGATAACCGTTAGCCCAATGGTCAGTTCGCTCATGGCGAAATAGTGGGCGAAGACCGTGGCGTTATCTATCACCATTCGGGTCGCCATGGGCATGATAATCAGTGCGACGCCTAGCCACAGGCAGGCGACGGGCAGCGAGCCATCGCGCGGCAATTCCGCCAGCTGCTCTTGCGTGAATGTGTCATTCCCCTGGCGCTCGACCAGGCGCGTTATTTTAATGGTAAATAATAGCCACAGGGCGGCCAGCGCAAATAAAAACAGGCCGTCAACGAACGACAGTTCACCATCATATAGCACACATCCCGCCATCAGGCTCACGACCAACATTAGCGGGATTTCGTGGCGCAGGATATCAGAATGCACGGTAAAGGGGTGGAACAGGGCGGTTAGCCCAAGAATCAACAAAATGTTGATGATATTGGAACCGACGGCGGTGCCAATGGCGAGATCAACCTGACCATGCAGTGACGCGGCAGCAGAGACGATGATTTCAGGTAATGATGTCCCGATACTGACTACGGTAATTCCGATAATCAATGGCGGGACACCTAAAGCACGGCACAGAATAGAGGCGGAATACACGAGGCGGTCAGCGCTATACACCACCAGAAGCAAACCAATAATCAACAGAGCCGTGGCTAAAAGCATCTAAAGTCCTTTATTAAGGTATAATCGCCAGTCCGTACGTCTGAACGTAACGAATTCTTAATTTTGACTTTATGCGCAGGAAAAGTAAAACAAATGCCAGATTTCGTTAACTTGGGCGGCAAAGATTCTGTAAGAATGCGGGGTCAAGCAGGAGTTTGATCCATTTAAGGACCTGGAAAGGTAAGCCTATGAGCCAAAATATAGCGAATTTAGTCGATGTGCGTGATGTGACGTTCTCGCGTGGCAATCGCGTTATTTTCGACAATATCTCGCTGTCGGTGCCGCGTGGCAAAATCACCGCCATTATGGGGCCGTCAGGGATTGGCAAGACCACACTGCTGCGCCTTATCGGCGGGCAAATCCCCCCGGACAGCGGGGAAATCCTTTTTGATGGCGAGGACGTGCCAAAAATGTCGCGTTCCCGCCTGTATACCGTGCGTAAACGCATGAGTATGCTATTTCAGTCTGGTGCGCTGTTCACCGATATGAACGTGTTTGATAACGTGGCGTATCCGATTCGCGAACACACCCGTTTGCCTGAGCCGTTGCTGAAAAGTACGGTGATGATGAAACTGGAAGCCGTCGGGTTACGCGGGGCCGCGAAGCTAATGCCATCTGAGCTTTCTGGCGGTATGGCACGTCGCGCCGCGCTGGCGAGGGCGATTGCGCTGGAGCCGGATCTCATCATGTTTGATGAACCGTTCGTCGGCCAGGACCCGATCACCATGGGCGTATTGGTAAAGTTGATTTCTGAACTCAACAGTGCGCTGGGTGTCACTTGTATTGTGGTTTCTCACGACGTGCCGGAAGTGTTGAGCATCGCTGATTACGCTTACATTGTGGCAGACCAGAAAATCGTTGCTCATGGCAGCGCCTCATCGTTGCAGGAAAACGCGGATCCTCGGGTGCGTCAATTCCTCGACGGTATCGCCGACGGCCCCGTGCCGTTCCGTTATCCTGCGGGCGACTATCGTCACGATCTCATCGGCACAGGGAGCTAATCTACTCATGCTGTTAAATGCACTGGCAGCGCTTGGACACCGCGGGATTAAGACCATCGCGACGTTTGGGCGAGCTGGGTTAATGTTATTCAATGCCGTTATTGGCAAGCCAGAGTTTCGTAAGCATGCGCCGTTGCTGGTGCGTCAGCTCTACAACGTTGGCGTGCTTTCAATGGTTATCATCATTGTGTCGGGCGTGTTTATCGGCATGGTGCTGGGGTTGCAGGGCTACCTGGTGTTGACGACCTACAGCGCGGAGACCAGTCTTGGAATGCTGGTGGCGCTATCGTTGCTGCGTGAGCTGGGGCCGGTTGTCGCCGCGCTGCTGTTTGCCGGTCGTGCCGGGTCGGCGTTGACCGCCGAAATTGGCCTGATGCGCGCCACCGAACAGCTTTCCAGTATGGAAATGATGGCGGTTGACCCGCTGCGCCGTGTGATTTCTCCGCGCTTTTGGGCCGGTGTTATTTCACTGCCGCTGCTGACGATTATGTTCGTCGCGGTGGGCATCTGGGGCGGTTCGCTGGTCGGCGTAAGCTGGAAAGGCATTGATGCCGGGTTCTTCTGGTCGGCAATGCAAAATGCGGTGGACTGGCGTCTTGATCTGGTGAACTGCCTGATCAAGAGCGTTGTTTTCGCCATTACGGTGACATGGATTGCGTTATTTAATGGTTACGATGCGATCCCCACTTCTGCCGGAATCAGCCGCGCGACCACTCGTACCGTGGTACATGCGTCGCTGGCGGTTCTTGGGCTGGACTTTGTGCTGACGGCACTGATGTTTGGGAATTGAGTAAATGCAAACGAAAAAGAGTGAAATCTGGGTCGGTATTTTTTTGTTGGTTGCCCTGCTGGCGGCACTGTTTGTGTGCCTGAAAGCGGCAGATGTGTCGTCGATTAAGTCTGAACCAACGTACCGCATTTACGCCACCTTTGATAACATCGGCGGCCTGAAAAACCGTTCACCGGTGCGTATTGGCGGCGTTGTTATTGGGCGAGTGGCTGACATCACCCTTGATCCGAAAACTTATCTACCGCGCGTGGCTATCGACATCGAAGACCGCTACAACCAAATTCCCGATACCAGCTCGCTGGCTATTCGTACCTCGGGCCTGCTCGGTGAGCAGTATCTGGCGCTGAACGTTGGTTTTGAAGATCCTGAGCTGGGAACGTCTATCCTTAAAGATGGCGGCACAATTCAGGACACTAAATCGGCGATGGTGCTGGAAGATCTTATTGGCCAGTTCCTTTACAACAGTAAAGGTGGTGACAATCAGAATTCAGGCGATGCGCAGAGTGCGCCAGATGGACATACTGGTACAACAACGCCTGCAACTGGCTCGACGAATTAACCTCAGGAGATACTCGACATGTTTAAACGTTTACTGATGGTCGCCATGCTGGTGATTGCCCCGTTAACGGCAGCGACAGCGGCAGACCAATCTAACCCTTACAAGCTGATGGACGAAGCGGCACAGAAAACCTTCGATCGCCTGAAGAATGAACAGCCCAAAATTCGTTCTAACCCGAACTATCTGCGTGATGTGGTTGACCAGGAACTGCTGCCGTATGTGCAGGTAAAATACGCCGGTGCGCTGGTTCTTGGCCGTTACTATAAAGATGCCACCCCAGCGCAGCGTGATGCTTACTTCGCAGCTTTTCGCGAATACCTGAAACAAGCTTACGGTCAGGCGCTGGCGATGTATCACGGTCAGACTTACCAGATTGCCCCTGAACAACCGTTGGGCGACGCGACTATCGTGCCTATCCGCGTGACAATTATTGACCCGAATGGCCGCCCACCGGTACGCCTGGATTTCCAGTGGCGTAAAAATACCCAAACCGGCAACTGGCAGGCGTACGACATGATTGCGGAAGGGGTTAGCATGATCACCACCAAACAGAACGAGTGGAGCGACCTGCTGCGTACCAAAGGTATCGACGGCCTGACCGCGCAGCTGAAATCCATCTCAGCGCAGCCGATCACTCTGGATCAGAAAAAATAATGAGCGAACAGCTAAGCTGGACGCGCGACGGCGAGCGCCTGGCGCTGCACGGTGAATTGGATCAAGACTTTCTGGTTCCCCTGTGGGATGCCAGAAACGATGCCACGCAAGGCGTCTCGGTTATCGACCTCAATGGCCTGAGCCGCGTTGACACGGCCGGGCTGGCGCTGTTGATTCATCTGATTGACCTGATTCGTTCTCAGGGCCGGACGGTACGCCTTGAGGGCGTCAGTGAAAAACTCGCCACACTGAAAGGTTTATATAATCTCCCTGAAGAGATGATCCCTTAAAAATTTCAGTGCGTTATTGTTCTCGCTATGAATCAAGCCCTATCAATCTCGATGATGGGGCTTTTTGCTTGTTTAAGACTGCGCCACTTTCCTCTAAGATGTGGGGCTGTTTTCACTCTCAACTGAAATGCGAACCTATGGAAAATAATGAAATTCAGACCGTGCTGATGAATGCACTCTCCCTTCAGGAAGTTCTCGTTTCTGGCGATGGCAGCCACTTCCAGGTGATTGCCGTGGGTGAGATGTTTGATGGCATGAGCCGGGTTAAGAAGCAGCAGACTATCTATGCCCCGCTGATGGAATACATTGCGGACAACCGCATCCATGCCCTGTCGATCAAAGCGTATACCCCGCAAGAATGGGCACGCGATCGCAAACTCAACGGTTTTTGAGTCAAGGGAGAGGTGAATCCACTTCTCCAGTGACGAATGTGAATACTTAACAGAGATTAGATTTGATGGATAAATTTCGTGTGCAGGGGCCAACCCGCCTTCAGGGCGAAGTGACGATTAGCGGCGCTAAAAACGCGGCTCTTCCGATTCTGTTTGCTGCTTTGCTGGCTGAAGACCCGGTTGAAATCCAGAACGTACCGAAGCTGAAAGACGTTGATACTTCCATGAAGCTGCTGAGCCAGTTGGGTGCGAAGGTTGAACGTAACGGTTCGGTATGGGTTGACGCAGGTCCGGTAAACGTATTCTGTGCACCTTACGAGCTGGTGAAAACCATGCGCGCTTCTATCTGGGCACTTGGCCCATTGGTGGCGCGTTTTGGTCAGGGGCAGGTTTCTCTGCCTGGCGGCTGCACCATTGGTGCGCGTCCGGTCGATCTGCACATCTCCGGTCTTGAGCAGCTGGGTGCTGAAATCAAGCTGGAAGAAGGCTACGTGAAAGCATCCGTCAATGGTCGCCTGAAAGGCGCGCATATCGTTATGGACATGGTCAGCGTCGGCGCGACCGTGACTATCATGACCGCCGCAACGCTTGCGGAAGGGACTACCGTCATTGAAAACGCCGCGCGCGAGCCGGAAATTGTGGACACGGCGAACTTCCTCAACGCGATGGGCGCGAAAGTGACAGGTCAGGGGACCGATCGCATTACCATCGAAGGCGTGAAGCGTCTGGGCGGCGGTGTTTACCGCGTTCTGCCAGACCGTATCGAAACCGGTACTTTCCTGGTGGCAGCCGCAATCTCTGGCGGCAAAATTGTCTGCCGCAATGCCCAGCCGGATACGCTGGATGCGGTGCTGGCGAAGCTGCGCGAAGCTGGTGCGGATATCGAAGTCGGTAGCGATTGGGTTAGCCTGGATATGCACGGCAAGCGCCCGAAAGCGGTGAATGTACGTACGGCTCCGCATCCGGCGTTCCCGACCGACATGCAAGCACAGTTCACGCTGCTGAACCTGGTCGCGGAAGGCACGGGTGTGATCACTGAAACGGTGTTTGAGAACCGCTTCATGCATATCCCGGAACTGATTCGTATGGGCGCACGTGCGGAAATTGAAAGCAATACCGCGATTTGCCACGGCGTTGAGAAACTGTCCGGTGCTCAGGTAATGGCAACCGACCTGCGCGCATCTGCAAGCCTCGTGCTGGCTGGCTGTATCGCACAGGGTACGACCGTTGTTGACCGTATCTATCACATCGATCGCGGCTATGAGCGCATTGAAGATAAACTGCGTGCGTTAGGCGCTAATATCGAGCGTATCAAAGGCGAGTAATCGTCTGCCGTTAAAAACGCCCTCCAGTTCGCCTGGAGGGTGGTTAATCGCGTTATTTATCCTTTCTTGGCTGGCGTATCGCCCGCGTTCTATCAATAAATTCATGCGTTAGCGGGTCGTGATAGCGTGACGGCCAGATAATCCATGGCTCCGTTTCAAGCACCCTGGCAATAATCATTTCTCCCTTCGGCCAGGAGCGCGAAAGGACATTGGCTAGTGTGGATGAGCTAAGGCCATTTTTACGCGACTCTGCGGCCATTGATGTGCCTTTTTTGCGCAGCCCGGCGATAATGTCTGCCGGATGCCAGTCGATAAAGTTCTCCATACTTCCTCCCTGAGAGCGGTGTTTAAATCGTCAGATTGAGTGAAGAATGTACTTTACCCCTCTTTTCATCAATACTCTAAAAGGTTCATGTAAGTTTTCATAAATTAGGAAAACGTCAATTTTTAGGCGTAAAAAGCCGAGAAAAAGAATTTTTAAGAACTTTCCCGCGCAGGGCGCGCGGGAAGGGATTAACGATCGCGCTGAACGGCGATGTGGGCGAGGCCGATGAGGGCGTCACGCCATTGTGAATCCGGCAGCGGAGCCAGGGCGGCAATCGCTTTGTCGGCTTCTTCCTCGGCGCGCTGACGCGTCCACTCTAGCGAGCCGCAGGCCGCCATGGCCTCGAGCACCGGCTCCAGCAGATGGCGGCCGTTGCCTTGCTCAATCGCGCTCCGAATCAGTTGCGTTTGCTCTGGCGTACCGTTACGCATCGCATGAAGCAGCGGCAATGTTGGTTTGCCTTCGTTGAGGTCATCACCGACGTTTTTACCCAGCGTTTCGCCATCAGCGCTGTAGTCGAGTAAATCGTCAATTAGCTGGAAAGCCGTACCCAGGTAGCGACCATAATCCTGCAACCCTTTTTCCTGCTCAGGCGTACAGTCTGCGAGCAGGCCAGAGCACTGGGCTGCGGCTTCAAACAGGCGCGCTGTTTTGCTGTAAATCACCCGCATGTAGTTTTCTTCAGTGATATCCGGGTCATTGACGTTCATCAACTGAAGCACTTCGCCTTCAGCTATCACGTTCACCGCTTCAGACATTACTGCCAGCACTTTCAGCGAGCCGAGGCTGGTCATCATCTGAAATGCGCGGGTGTAGATGAAATCGCCCACCAGTACGCTGGCCGCGTTGCCAAAAGCCGCATTTGCCGTCGCCTTGCCGCGACGCATATCCGACTCATCCACCACGTCATCGTGCAGCAGCGTCGCGGTATGAATAAATTCGATCAGCGCAGCGATGGTGACATGGGCATTTCCCTGATAGCCAACGGCGCGGGCCGCCAAAACGGCGATCATTGGACGAATCCGTTTCCCACCGCCGCTGACGATGTAATAGCCAAGCTGGTTGATCAACTGGACGTCCGAGTTGAGCTGCTCAAGAATCGTCGCATTGACACCCGCCATATCCTGCGCGGTTAACTCATTGATTTTTTGTAAATTCATCGCAAAAGCCGGGCTTAATGTCCTGTTTACCACTTATCCATATGGGATAACGAAGGTTATACGTTAGCGTTGTAAGTCTGATTGTACTGAAAAAACGGCTCAGATAAACGTTGCCGTGTGCGTTGTATTTTTTTTCTGCGTCTATTGATGCTAGCACTTGTCAAAGGCTCGTGTTTTGCGTAATATTCGCGCCCTATTGTGAATATTTATAGCGCACTCTGAATCACACGAAGATGTGCGCGGAAGCGGAGTTTATATGTACGCGGTTTTCCAAAGTGGTGGTAAACAACACCGAGTAAGCGAAGGTCAGACCGTTCGCCTGGAAAAGCTGGACATCGCAACTGGCGAAACTGTTGAGTTCGCTGAAGTTCTGATGATCGCAAACGGTGAAGAAGTCAAAATCGGCGTTCCTTTCGTTGATGGCGGCGTTATCAAAGCTGAAGTTGTTGCTCACGGTCGTGGCGAGAAAGTTAAAATTGTTAAGTTTCGTCGTCGTAAACACTACCGTAAGCAGCAGGGCCATCGTCAGTGGTTCACTGATGTGAAAATTACTGGCATCAGCGCTTAAGTTAAGGGGAGCAGATTAAATGGCACATAAAAAGGCTGGCGGCTCGACTCGTAACGGTCGCGATTCAGAAGCTAAACGTCTGGGCGTAAAACGCTTTGGCGGCGAAACAGTTCTGGCTGGTAGCATCATCGTTCGTCAACGTGGTACTAAATTCCACGCTGGCACCAACGTTGGTTGCGGCAAAGACCACACTCTGTTTGCTAAAGCAGACGGTAAAGTGAAATTTGAAGTTAAAGGTCCGAATAACCGTAAATTTATCAGCATCGTTGCTGAATAAGTTATTCGCGTCCCGGTAACGGATAAAAGCCCCGCAACGTGTTGCGGGGCTTTTTACATTCGACGCCAGGTAAACACCGTCCAGGTAGGTCATCCGGTATGAAGCAGCAGGCGGGCATCGGCATTATATTGGCGCTCACTACAGCGGTCTGCTGGGGGGCGTTACCTATTGCCATGAAACAGGTTCTGGAAGTGATGGAACCGCCTACCATTGTGTTCTATCGGTTCTTAATGGCGGGCTGTGGTCTTGGCGTCATTCTGTTGTGGAAGCGTAAACTGCCTCCGGTACAGATTTTTCGTAACCCTCGTTGGCTGGTGCTCTTACTGATTGCCACTGGGGGGCTGTTCGGTAACTTCGTGCTGTTTAGCTCATCGCTTCAGTACGTCCAACGGCATCGCAGGTGATTGGTCAACTTTCACCTGTCGGCATGATGATTGCCAGCGTTTTCATCCTTAAAGAGAAGATGCGTGGCACGCAGGTAGTCGGCGCTATCATGCTTATCTGCGGCTTACTGATGTTTTTTAACACCAGTTTGATTGAGATATTTACCCGCCTGACTGACTACACCTGGGGCGTTATCTTCGGTGTTGGGGCGGCAACGGTCTGGGTGAGTTACGGTGTCGCGCAAAAGGTGTTATTGCGGCGTCTGGCCTCACAGCAGATCCTTTTTTTGCTGTACACTTTGTGTACGATTGCACTGCTGCCGTTAGCAAAGCCTGAAGTGATTGGGCAACTGAGCGACTGGCAGCTAGCCTGCCTGATCTTCTGTGGTCTGAACACATTGGTCGGTTATGGGGCGCTGGCGGAAGCCATGGCGCGCTGGCAGGCGGCACAGGTAAGCGCGCTGGTGACGCTTACTCCCTTGTTTACATTGTTATTTTCAGATCTATTATCAATGGCCTGGCCCGATTTCTTCGCCAGACCGATGTTGAACCTTTTAGGTTACCTCGGTGCGTTTGTCGTGGTTGCGGGCGCGATGTATTCCGCCATTGGTCATCGTCTTTGGGGGCGGTGGCGTAAGTGTGAAGCGGTTGTTCCGTTACCCCGCGCAGGCGAATGATTTACGGAGAGTAAAATGAAGTTTGTTGATGAAGCAACGATCCTGGTCGTAGCAGGTGATGGCGGTAATGGTTGCGTTAGCTTCCGCCGTGAAAAATATATTCCGAGAGGCGGCCCAGACGGCGGCGACGGTGGTGATGGTGGTGACGTATGGATGGAAGCCGACGAGAACCTGAACACCCTGATTGACTACCGTTTCGAGAAGTCCTTCCGCGCTGAGCGTGGTCAGAACGGCGCAAGCCGCGACTGCACCGGTAAACGCGGTAAAGATGTGACTATCAAAGTGCCGGTTGGTACACGAGTTATCGACCAGGGTACTGGCGAAACCATGGGCGACATGACCAAACACGGTCAGCGTCTGATGGTGGCGAAGGGCGGTTGGCACGGTCTGGGTAACACCCGTTTTAAATCGTCTGTGAACCGTACTCCGCGTCAAAAAACGATGGGTACGCCGGGCGACAAACGTGACCTTCAGCTTGAACTGATGCTGCTGGCGGACGTTGGGATGCTGGGGATGCCGAACGCCGGTAAATCCACCTTTATCCGCGCCGTTTCTGCTGCCAAACCGAAAGTGGCAGACTATCCGTTTACCACATTGGTTCCAAGCCTGGGCGTAGTGCGTGTCGATAACGAGAAGAGCTTTGTGGTTGCCGACATCCCTGGTCTGATTGAAGGGGCATCGGAAGGCGCTGGTTTAGGTATTCGCTTCCTGAAACACCTTGAGCGTTGCCGCGTACTGCTGCACATCATCGATATCGACCCGATTGACGGTTCCGATCCGGCAGAAAACGCGCGCATCATCATTGGCGAGCTGGAAAAATACAGCGATAAACTGGCTGGTAAACCACGTTGGTTGGTGTTCAACAAAATTGACACCATGGATAAAGCCGCCGCTGAAGAAAAAGCGAAAGCGATCGCTGAAGCAATGGGTTGGGAAGGCAAGTACTACCTGATCTCTGCGGCAAGCCAGATTGGCGTGAAAGATCTGTGCTGGGATGTGATGAACTTTATCATCGAGAACCCAATTGTTCAGGCTGAAGATGCGAAACAGCCAGAAAAAGTTGAGTTCATGTGGGATGACTATCATCGCCAGCAGCTTGACGAAGTCGCCGCAGAAGCGGAAGACGACGAAGATTGGGATGACGACTGGGATGAAGACGACGAAGAAGGTGTCGAGTTCATTTACAAACGTTAATCCTGGAGCCGGATGGCGACGCTAACGCGTTTTATCCGGGCAACAATATAAAACGGGCCGCATTTGCGGCCCGTTTTGTTATTAGCGTTATAGGCCGGATACGCGCAAGCGCCATCCGGCAACATCACTCTCAGTTGTTCTGATAAATATCTTTGTACAACCGACTCTCAAAGCGCACTAGCGGAATACGACGATTGCGCTGGTCAGCCGGCTCCACGGCATAGCCGGAAAGATATTGCACAAAAGCCATCCGCTGCCCGCTGGCGGTGGTGATAAAGCCTGCCAGGTTGTAGACGCCCTGTAGTGAACCGGTTTTCGCCGACACTTTGCCATCGACCCCAGCCTGATGCAGACCCGCGCGGTATTGCAGCGAACCATCGTGACCGGCAAGCGGCAGCATAGAGATAAAATCCAGCTCGTTATCGTGCTGTGCGATGTACTGTAACGCCTGCATCATGGTGGCAGGGGCAATCAGGTTATGTCGCGACAGGCCAGAACCATCAGCGATTATCGTATTGCCTAAATCAACGCCCGCCTGCTGGCGCAGGATCTGCCGTACGGCATCGGAACCCGCCCGCCAGGTTCCCGGTACGCCAAAGCGCGCATGACCAATCATGCGGAATACGGTATCGGCTATCATGTTGTCTGATTTTTTCAGCATGATTTTGAGCAGGTCGTGCAATGGTGCGGATTGCTTACTGGCAATCACCGTTCCCGGTTCGTTGACCAGCGTTTGGCGCAGCAATGTGCCGCTGTAGGTGATACCCGCTTGCTTAAGCTCATCTTTGATAATCGCCCCGGCATAGCTCGCGCCGTCCTGAATGGCGAACGCCAGCGGTAGCGGATCTGAGCGCTGCGGTAGGCAGCCGGTAAGCGTATAACGGTTCAGGTCACCCGGTACGACGTCCAGTTCACAATATTGTGCCTCTGGTGAGCCTTTGGCTAATGTGCGCACCTGGCTAAACATCGTCACTGGATAGTAAGACGCGATGCGGATGAACGCCAAATCATTGGCTTTCTGGGCGCTGTAGAGCGAAATAGAGAAACAGTTACGGTCAATAATGGCCGCCGCCGGAGGGGCGCTAAAGCACTGCGTCATATCGTTCCACGGCCAGCCAGGGGCTTTATCGTGGCTGGCAAAAATGGAGGTATCAATAAGTACGTTGCCGTCGATACTCTGCACGCCCGCTTTTTTCAGCGCCGCCACCATATTGCGAATATCCTGACGTTTTAGCGTCGGATCGCCGCCAAATCGCGCAATAAGGTCGCCTTTGAGCGTCCCGTTATCCACGCTGCCTTTGCTTTCCAGTGTGGTGGTAAAGCGAAAATTCGGGCCGAGTTGGAGCAAGGCCGCCAGTGCAGTGAGTACCTTTTGGGTACTGGCTGGCAGAGCCATCTGTTGGCCATGGTAATCGATCAGTGGCGCAGGCGCGCCCACTTTCTGCACCAAAAGCGCGAGGTTGGCCCCGGTAGGAAGCTGATTGATATATTCATCAACATTCGCGGCTTGAACGCTAAACGCTATACTGGTGGTCAATCCGATGATAAATCTGGAAAATCGCATAATCTCGCGCTAACAACCTGGAAACGAGCCGTCATACTACGGCGCAACGCCCTGTAAAGTAAACGATGACCCGTAGTGAACTTCGCGGTAAAATACGTATCAAATGAAAAATTACTGCTGACCTGGGGCTTTGTACCCGGGTCGGTTTTCTTTTGCTTCTGGCCTGGTGTTGATAGCGACCCAGGCGGGCTTAGCGGCCGGAGTGGGTGAAGTACTCCCAACAGGAATGTTCAAGAGGTATAACAATGCAAGCTATTCCGATGACCCTTCGTGGTGCAGAAAAACTGCGTGAAGAACTGGATTTTCTGAAATCCGTACGTCGTCCTGAAATCATCGCATCGATCGCTGAAGCGCGCGAACACGGCGACCTGAAAGAAAACGCTGAGTATCACGCGGCACGCGAACAGCAGGGTTTCTGTGAAGGGCGTATCAAAGATATCGAGGCGAAGCTGTCTAATGCGCAGGTTATTGATATCACCAAGATCCCTAACAATGGGCGTGTGATTTTCGGTGCGACCGTGAAAGTATTGAACCTGGATAACGACGAAGAACAGACTTATCGCATCGTGGGCGATGACGAGGCGGATTTCAAACAAAACCTGATTTCTGTGAACTCGCCAATCGCGCGCGGCCTGATTGGCAAAGAGCAGGATGATGTCGTGACCATCCGCACGCCAGGCGGTGAAGTTGAGTTCGAAATCATCAAAGTGGATTATCTGTAATATTTGTTCAACACTGAAAATGTTGAGTGAGTGTAAAGATAAGAAAAAGGCCGCATAGCGGCCTTTTATCAAGCATAAGAGCGTGGCATGTTGCTAGCCCTCGAGAAGAAAATCCCTCATTTAACACAATGTTGTGTCAAAAATTAGGATATTCTTAACGTGGCAACGAGATTTTGCGTTCTTTACCAGGGCGATAAAGCACCAGCATTTTACCGATGACCTGTACGTTACAGGCACCGGTTTCACGCACGATAGCGTCCACGATCAAGGCTTTAGTCTCCCTGTCTTCCGAGGTGACTTTCACCTTGATAAGCTCATGGTGCTCTAACGCTTGTTCAATCTCGGCCAGTACCCCTTCGGTCAAACCATTGTTGCCAAGCATTACTACCGGCTTGAGCGGATGTGCCAGACCTTTTAGGTGCTGTTTTTGTTTAGTACTCAGATTCATCGTATATTTTTGCTTACCTTGGGATTGAAAACGGGTCATTCTACCGCCATCTCCCATATATCGCCAAATGGCGCGTAGATATTTACGCCAAAAGGTTACGATGAACTGCCCCGATGGGAATGTTAAATGACAGGTAAAAAGCGTTCTGCCAGTTCAAGCCGCTGGCTTCAGGAACACTTTAGCGATAAATATGTTCAAGAGGCACAGAAAAAAGGGTTACGTTCCCGTGCCTGGTTTAAACTTGATGAAATACAGCAAAGTGACAAACTTTTTAAGCCGGGGATGACGGTTGTTGACCTCGGTGCCGCTCCAGGAGGCTGGTCACAGTACGTGGTCACGCAGATTGGTGGCAAAGGCCTCATCATTGCTTGCGATCTTTTACCTATGGATCCAATCGTTGGTGTGGACTTCCTTCAGGGCGATTTTCGTGATGAACTCGTCATGAAGGCATTACTGGAACGCGTAGGTGACAGTAAAGTACAAGTTGTCATGTCCGATATGGCACCAAACATGAGCGGAACACCGGCGGTTGATATTCCCCGGGCCATGTACTTGGTGGAACTGGCGCTCGAAATGGCTCGTGATGTGCTGGCGCCAGGCGGTAATTTTGTAGTGAAAGTGTTCCAGGGCGAAGGCTTCGATGAGTATCTAAGGGAAATTCGCTCCCTGTTTACGAAGGTTAAAGTTCGTAAGCCGGACTCTTCGCGTGCACGTTCGCGTGAAGTGTACATTGTAGCGACCGGGCGAAAATCATAGACGGTGCTTTTTCAAACGAAAGTTTGAAAGACGCTGGATATAGAGTATCCTGACGCTGTTTTTAACACAGTTGTAATAAGAGGTTAATCCCTTGAGTGACATGGCGAAAAACCTAATACTCTGGCTGGTCATTGCCGTTGTGCTGATGTCAGTATTCCAGAGCTTTGGGCCCAGCGAATCGAACAGCCATAAGGTGGATTATTCTACCTTCCTGCAAGAGGTCAATAACGACCAGGTTCGCGAAGCGCGTATCAACGGACGTGAGATCAACGTTACCAAGAAAGATAGTAACCGTTACACGACTTACATCCCGGTTAACGATCCGAAGCTGCTTGACAACCTGCTGACGAAAAACGTCAAAGTGGTTGGCGAGCCGCCTGAAGAGCCAAGCCTGCTGGCTTCTATCTTCATTTCCTGGTTCCCGATGCTGCTGCTGATCGGTGTCTGGATCTTCTTCATGCGTCAAATGCAGGGCGGCGGTGGCAAAGGTGCCATGTCGTTCGGTAAGAGCAAAGCGCGCATGTTGACGGAAGACCAGATTAAAACCACTTTTGCTGATGTTGCTGGTTGCGACGAAGCAAAAGAAGAAGTGGCGGAACTGGTTGAATACCTGCGTGAACCGAGCCGTTTCCAGAAGCTGGGCGGTAAAATTCCGAAAGGCGTCCTGATGGTCGGCCCTCCGGGTACCGGTAAAACGCTGCTGGCGAAAGCTATCGCTGGCGAAGCTAAAGTGCCGTTCTTTACGATTTCCGGTTCTGACTTCGTGGAAATGTTCGTCGGTGTCGGTGCATCTCGTGTGCGTGACATGTTCGAACAAGCCAAGAAAGCGGCACCGTGCATCATTTTCATCGATGAAATCGACGCCGTAGGCCGCCAACGTGGCGCGGGTCTGGGCGGTGGTCACGATGAACGTGAACAGACGCTGAACCAGATGCTGGTTGAGATGGATGGTTTCGAAGGTAACGAAGGTATCATCGTTATCGCTGCGACTAACCGTCCTGACGTACTTGACCCAGCGCTGCTGCGTCCTGGCCGTTTCGACCGTCAGGTTGTGGTTGGTCTGCCGGACGTACGTGGTAGAGAACAGATTCTGAAAGTGCACATGCGTCGCGTACCGCTGTCTCCAGATATCGATGCAGCCATCATCGCTCGTGGTACTCCTGGCTTCTCCGGTGCAGACCTGGCGAACTTGGTGAACGAAGCGGCACTGTTTGCAGCGCGTGGTAACAAACGTGTTGTCTCAATGGTTGAGTTCGAGAAAGCGAAAGACAAAATCATGATGGGTGCGGAACGTCGCTCCATGGTGATGACGGAAGCGCAGAAAGAGTCTACCGCGTATCACGAAGCTGGCCACGCGATTATCGGTCGCCTGGTGCCGGAACACGATCCGGTGCATAAAGTGACGATTATCCCACGTGGTCGTGCGCTGGGTGTGACGTTCTTCCTGCCTGAAGGCGACGCGATTAGCGCCAGCCGTCAGAAGCTGGAAAGCCAGATCTCGACCCTGTACGGTGGCCGTCTGGCTGAAGAACTTATCTACGGTGCAGAACATGTTTCCACCGGTGCGTCGAACGATATTAAAGTTGCGACTAACCTGGCGCGTAACATGGTGACCCAATGGGGCTTCTCCGACAAACTCGGCCCGCTGTTGTACGCAGAGGAAGAGGGAGAAGTGTTCCTGGGGCGTTCTGTTGCCAAAGCGAAACACATGTCTGATGAAACAGCACGTATCATCGACCAGGAAGTGAAAGCGCTTATCGAACGTAACTACGGCCGTGCGCGTCAGCTCCTGAACGACAACATGGATATTCTGCATGCAATGAAAGATGCGCTCATGAAATATGAAACCATCGATGCACCGCAGATTGACGACCTGATGGCTCGCCGCGAAGTACGTCCGCCAGCGGGTTGGGAAGAACCTGGTTCATCCAACAATAACTCTGGCAGCACTGGCAAACCAAGTGCGCCGCGTCCAGTTGATGAACCGCGTGCGCCGGACTCTGGCACTATGTCAGAGCAGCTGGTCGACAAATAAGTTCTCCCTCGTGGAAGACTGTGCTTCACCTAAAACCCTGGGGCTTGCTCCGGGGTTTTTTCTATTCAAAAACGCATAACAAAAAGGAATCGCTATGAAACTCACCGCCCAGGGCTCAATCCTGGATCTCTCCCATCCGCACGTCATGGGGATACTCAACGTTACGCCAGACTCGTTTTCTGATGGCGGCACGCATAATACGCTGGTTGAGGCGGTGAAACATGCGAACCTGATGATTAACGCTGGGGCGACGATTGTCGATGTTGGCGGCGAATCTACGCGCCCTGGTGCGCTGGATGTTAGCGTTGAAGAGGAACTGGAGCGCGTTATTCCCGTGGTTGAAGCCATCGCCCAGCGCTTTGAAGTCTGGATTTCTGTTGATACCTCCAAGCCGGAAGTCATTCGTGAATCGGCTCGCGCGGGCGCGCATATCATTAACGACATCCGATCATTGAGCGAGCCGGGTGCGCTGGAAGCGGCGGCAGAAACCGGGCTGCCGGTTTCATTGATGCATATGCAGGGCAACCCGAAAACTATGCAGGATGCGCCAAAGTATGACGATGTCTTTGCGGTAGTGAATCGCTACTTTGTTGAACAGATTGCGCGCTGTGAACGGGCAGGAATCTCAAAAGACAAATTGTTACTCGACCCTGGGTTCGGTTTCGGTAAAAATCTCTCCCATAACTATGCATTATTGGCTCGCCTGGCCGAATTTCATCATTTTGGGCTACCGCTGTTTGTCGGGATGTCGCGGAAATCGATGATTGGTCAGCTGCTGAACGTAGGGCCGTCTGAACGACTCAGCGGCAGTCTGGCGTGTGCGGTAATTGCAGCCATGCAGGGCGCGCATATTATTCGCGTCCACGATGTTAAAGAAACTGTTGAAGCGATGCGCGTGGTTGAAGCCACCTTGTCTGCGAAGGGAAATAAACGTTATGAGTAATCGCAAGTATTTTGGTACCGATGGGATTCGTGGTCGTGTAGGAGATGCGCCAATTACCCCTGATTTTGTCCTGAAACTCGGCTGGGCGGCAGGCAAAGTACTGGCAAGCCACGGCTCGCGCAAAATCATTATCGGCAAAGACACCCGTATTTCGGGCTATATGCTGGAGTCGGCTTTGGAAGCCGGTCTGGCTGCAGCAGGGCTGTCGGCCTCGTTTACGGGCCCAATGCCAACACCAGCAGTGGCTTACCTGACGCGCACTTTCCGCGCTGAAGCCGGTATCGTTATCTCCGCATCGCATAACCCGTTTTACGACAACGGCATCAAGTTCTTCTCTATCGACGGCACCAAACTGCCGGATGAAGTTGAAGAAGCTATCGAAGCGGAAATGGAAAAAGAGATCACCTGCGTTGACTCCGCCGAGCTGGGTAAAGCGAGCCGTATTGTTGATGCGGCGGGTCGTTATATTGAGTTTTGCAAAGGCACGTTCCCGAACGAGCTGAGCCTTAACGAGCTGAAAATTGTGGTTGATTGTGCCAATGGCGCAACCTACCACATCGCGCCGAACGTGCTGCGTGAGCTGGGTGCGAATGTTATCGCTATTGGCTGCGAGCCGGACGGTGTCAATATTAACGAAGAAGTTGGCGCTACCGATGTGCGTGCGCTACAGGCGCGTGTACTGGCTGAAAAAGCCGATGTTGGTATCGCGCTGGATGGCGACGGCGACCGCGTGATTATGGTTGACCACGAAGGTAATAAAGTCGATGGTGACCAGATCCTTTACATCATTGCCCGTGAAGCGTTGCGTCAGGGTCAACTGCGCGGTGGCGCGGTAGGGACGCTGATGAGCAACATGGGGCTTGAAGTTGCGCTCAAACAGCTGGGCATTCCGTTTACCCGCGCGAAAGTGGGCGACCGCTACGTGCTGGAAAAAATGCAGGAGAAAGGCTGGCGTATCGGTGCGGAAAACTCCGGGCACGTTATCCTGCTGGATAAAACCACCACTGGTGATGGTATCGTTGCGGGCTTACAAGTTGTGGCGGCGATGGTGCGTAACCATATGAGCCTGCATGATCTGTGCAGTGGCATGAAAATGTTCCCGCAGATTCTGGTGAATGTGCGCTACACCGCTGGTAGTGGCGATCCGCTAGCAAATGAAACGGTGAAAGCCGTTATGGCGGAAGTCGAGGCTGCACTGGGTAACTCCGGGCGCGTACTGCTGCGTAAATCAGGTACTGAGCCGTTGATTCGCGTGATGGTGGAAGGCGAAGACGAAGCACAGGTTACCGAATTTGCCCATCGGATTGCCGATGCCGTAAAAGCAGTATAACGCCATGCTAAGTGACTAAAAAGGCGGCGCTTGCCGCCTTTTTATTAATGACGATTCGTGGTTTTGCTGTTTTTTTCCGCAGTTGATACAATGTATGGAAATTGCCCTTGCGAAGGTGATTCGCTTTGGTTAGTATTCACACCCGCTTCAGTGGGAAATATAAGCATCCCACTTTATTGGTCGAAGCACTTGGTACGCGGTGTCCCCGCAAGGAACAGGTTGATTATGTACGAAGCTCTTTTAGTTGTTTTCCTTATTGTGGCGATTGGGCTTGTGGTTCTCGTTATGCTACAGCAAGGTAAAGGCGCTGATATGGGAGCCTCCTTCGGAGCAGGCGCTTCCGCTACACTGTTTGGTTCTAGTGGTTCTGGTAACTTCATGACCCGCATGACCGCTGTGTTTGCGACGCTGTTCTTCATCATCAGTCTGGTACTGGGCAACATAAACAGTAACAAAACGACCAAAGGAAGCGAGTGGGAAAATCTGACTGCACCGGCGAAATCCGAGCAGACTCAGCCAGCGACTCCGGCGCAGCCGACTAGCGATATCCCACACTAATAGTAGTATCTGTGCTGAGGTGGTGGAATTGGTAGACACGCTACCTTGAGGTGGTAGTGCCCTAACGGGCTTGTGGGTTCGAGTCCCATCCTCAGTACCAATATTCCGAAAGAAAGACGCTGAAAAGCGTCTTTTTTTTGTGCACAGAAAACCCCCAGCTAGGCTGGGGGTTCCGGAAAGCTTTCAGCTTTGAGCCAGTTATTAAAACCCCTTTTGATTTGTTAAAACACATTGCGGTCTGGCAACTGCAAGTGTCAAACAAGAAATCAAAAGGGG
>JBOFJM010000158.1:0-9769 GCA_051656825.1 Kluyvera sp. | reverse complement strand
CGCGTTATCGTAACCGCGCGTTTTCAGTTCTGCCACGCGCTCGCCTGCCAGCACTTTCATATCCTCTTTCGAACCAAAGTGGATAGCGCCGGTCGGGCACGTTTTCACGCAGGCCGGTTCCTGTCCCACCGTCACACGGTCAACGCACAGCGTACATTTATAGACGCGGTTGTCTTCCGGGTTCAGGCGCGGCACGTTGAACGGGCAGCCCGCGATGCAGTAGCCACAGCCGATGCACTGCTCAGACTGGAAATCGACGATGCCGTTGGCATACTGAATAATAGCCCCTTCTGACGGACATGCTTTCAGGCAGCCAGGGTCTGCACAGTGCATACAGCCGTCTTTGCGGATAAGCCATTCCAGCTTGTCGTTTTGCTCCACTTCCGAGAAGCGCATCACCGTCCAGGACTTCGCGGTTAAATCAGCCGGGTTGTCGTACACGCCGACGTTACTGCCGATTTCATCACGAATGTCGTTCCATTCCGAACACGCCACCTGACAGGCTTTACAGCCGATACAGGTGGTGACATCGATAAGTTTCGCCACTTCCTGCTGGTGATCCCGCGCCTGAGGCGCGGGGGTGAAACCGTTAGTCGCGGAACGACGGATAATGTCTTGCGATTGATAAGCCATAGATCGTCTCCGTTACACCTTTTCCACGTTCACGAGGAAGGCTTTAAACTCTGGCGTTTGCGTGTTCGCATCACCGACGAATGGCGTTAACGTGTTGGCAATAAAGCCTTTTTTCGCCACACCTTCGTAGCCCCAGTGGATAGGAATACCGATGGTATCGATATCTTTACCGTCCGCTTTCAGCGTGCGAATACGTTTGGTGACCACCGCTTTGGCCTTGATATAGCCACGGTTAGAGGACACTTTCACGGTGTCGCCATGAGCGATGCCGAGTTTATTCGCCAGCTTCTCTCCAATCTCCACAAACTGTTCCGGCTGTGCGATAGCGTTAAGCAGCGCATGTTTGGTCCAGTAGTGGAAGTGCTCGGTCAGACGATACGTTGTCCCGACGTACGGGAACTTGTCGGCTTTACCCAGCGCTTCTTCGTCGCCTTTAAAGATACGGGCGGCAGGGTTGGAGATAACGTTCGGGTGCAGCGGGTTAGTGCCTAGCGGCGTTTCAAACGGCTCATAGTGTTCCGGGAACGGCCCTTCAGCCATCTTGTCGAGGGCAAACAGGCGGCCCATCCCTTCCGGCTGCATGATAAACGGCCCCACATTGCTGCCTGGTGCGGCGGCACTGTAGTCCGGTATATCCACACCGCCCCATTTCGCGCCATCCCATTTCAGCAGTTGGCGTTTTGGATCCCACGGGTTGCCCTGTGGGTCAGCGGAAGCACGGTTATACAGAATGCGGCGGTTCAGCGGCCACGCCCATGCCCAGCCCAATGTATTGCCCAGTCCTGACGGATCGGCGTTATCACGACGTGCCATCTGGTTGCCTTCCGGCGTCCAGCTACCGGCGAAAATCCAGCAACCGCTAGACGTCGTACCGTCGTCGCGCAGGTGTGCAAATGTGCTGAGCTGTTGGCCTTTTTTCACCAACACCGCACCGGTTGCCGGGTCGATAATATCGGCCAGCGCTTTACCGTTGCTCTCCATCGCGACTTCTTCCGACGCAGGCTCATGCGGCGTGGAGTAGTTCCACGTCATGCTCAACACCTGCTCTGGGTTTGCGCCGCCCTGTTCGGCGTACATCTTGCGCAAGCGCAGGAAGATACCGGCCAGGATTTCGCCATCGGTAACTGCATCGCCTGGGCCATCCGCGCCTTTCCAGTGCCACTGCAACCAGCGACCGGAGTTGACGATAGAACCGTTCTCTTCTGCGAAACAGGTTGATGGCAGACGGAAAACTTCAGTCTGAATCTGCGATGGGTCAACATCGTTCGACTCGCCGTGGTTCTGCCAGAACGTTGATGTCTCGGTATTGAGCGGGTCAATGGTCACGAGGAATTTCAGTTTCGACAGTGACGCGACCACTTTGTTTTTATTCGGGAACGACGCAACCGGGTTAAAGCCCTGGCAGATATAGCCGTTGACCTTGCCCTGGTTCATCATCTCGAAATATTGCAGAACGTCGTAGCCTTTGTCCCACTTCGGCAGCAGATCAAAGCCCCAATCGTTTTCTTTCGTCGCTTTGTCGCCAAAGAAGGCTTTCATCATCGAAACGAAGAATTTCGGGTAGTTGCCCCAGTAGTTCACCTGGCCATCCAGCAGCGGTTTTGGCGTGTTGGCGGCGAGATATGTTTGCAGGTCGGTTTGCTTCTCGCTTGGCAGCGTCATATAGCCTGGCAGGCTTTGTGACAGCAGGCCCAGGTCAGTCAGCCCCTGAATGTTGGAGTGACCGCGCAGGGCGTTCACGCCGCCGCCCGCCATCCCCATGTTGCCGAGCAGCAACTGGATCATCGCCATGGTGCGGATGTTTTGTGCGCCAATGGAGTGCTGTGTCCAGCCGAGGGCATACAGGAACGACGCCGTTTTATCGTGAGCGCTTGTTTCTGCGATGTATTCACATACTTTCAGGAAATCAGCTTGCGGCGTACCACAAATGTTTTCGACAACATCTGGCGTGTAACGGGAAATGTGCTGCTTCAGCAGATTCCATACACAACGTGGATGTTGCAGCGTGGTATCGCGTTTGGCGAAGCCGTTTTCATCCAGCTCATAGTTCCAACTGGTTTTGTCGTACTTGCGTTTATCCGCGTCATAGCCGGTGAACAGGCCATCTTCAAAGCCAAAATCTTCACGCACGATCAAGCTGGCGTTGGTATAGGCCTCGGTGTATTCGCGGTTGAATTTTTCATTGTTCAGCAGGTACAGCATAACGCCTGACAGGAAAGTAATGTCAGTACCGGAACGAATCGGTGCATAGAAATCGGCGACCGATGCCGTACGCGTGAAACGAGGATCGATAACAATCAGCTTCGCGCCGTTGTGTATCTTAGCTTCCATCGCCCAGCGGAACCCGACGGGGTGAGCTTCAGCGGCATTACCGCCCATCACCACGATAAGGTTGGCGTTCTTGATATCAACCCAGTGGTTGGTCATCGCACCGCGACCAAATGTTGGAGCAAGACTTGCTACCGTTGGTCCGTGTCAGACGCGCGCCTGGTTATCGACCGCGAGCATACCTAGCGCGCGGGAGAATTTTTGTGTTAAATAGCCGGTTTCGTTGCTCGACGCGGATGCACACAGCATCCCGGTGGAGAGCCAGCGGTTAACGGTAACGCCTTCGGCGTTCTGCGCGACGTAGTTAGCGTCACGGTCTTCTTTCATCAGCTTAGCGATGCGGTCAAATGCCTCATCCCAACTGATTTGTTGCCATTTATTGGAGCCTGGTGCGCGATATTCTGGGTATTTCAGGCGGCTTTCGGAGTGAATGAAATCCACCAGACCTGCACCTTTCGGGCACAGAGCGCCACGGTTTACCGGATGGTCCGGGTCACCTTCGATATGGAAAATGGACGCTTTAGCGTTTTTCGCGCCGTCGCCGAGGCTGTACATCAACAGCCCGCAGCCGACAGAACAATATGTGCAGGTGTTACGGGTTTCACGGGTGCGCAGCAGCTTATACTGCCGTGTCTCCGCCAGTGCGATGCTTGGGGCAAAGCCCAGCGCCGCAGCCGTGGTTCCTGCCATACCGCCAGCGCAGATCTTAAAGAACTGCCTTCTGCTGACCTGCATGGGTGCTCCTTGTTTCGACATTGTCATTGCTTGTAGTTTCCTTTGCCGCTAACACGACAAAGATTCTGAATAACACGATGCCCTTAGTTCCAAAAGGGCTTTGACTCAGAATACCACAAGTTCGGTAGGCTTGTTCTAATGCGGTTAACGATGGGTGAATGGAGCTTCTTCGTATTAACATTGAATTGTGATTTTGATCGCATTTTGCGCATAACAAAGACGGCTGTGGCGCGGCGGTTAATTCGATTAATCTATAGGGAGTATGGGTATTTTCATCAATAATTTTGTATAAGTCACTTTGAGGGGATTAAGATTGTGTGTTATTAGACCGGAAACTTGATCCATAATAAGCACTGATTCCTTCCGAATGTGATGGAATAGGCGTCTCTCCTTTTCCGTCGTTGTTCAGAGTAATTGCCGTGTTTAATGTAAAAGATGAAGTCAAACCATCGTCGCAGCTTATTGGTTCCGCCGAGCGTTCCGTCTTCAGAAGGCCACAAATCATGCAACCCACACCGGATATTCTTGCTGAAGAAATTCCCGTTGCGTTGGTCTACAACGGCATCTCTCACGTTGTTATGATGGCGACGCCAAAAGATTTAGAGGCTTTCGCGATCGGTTTTTCGCTGTCGGAAGGGATTATTGAACATCCGCGCGAAATTTACGGTATTGAAGTCACGCAAGCCTGCAACGGCCTTGAAGTACAAATCGACCTCTCCAGCCGCCGTTTTATGGGGCTTAAAGAGCGCCGCCGCGCGCTAGCCGGGCGAACCGGCTGCGGCGTGTGTGGCGTCGAACAGCTTAACGACATCGGCAAGCCCATCAGGCCGCTGCCTTTCACCCAGACCTTTAATCTCGCTCATCTTGATAACGCGCTGCGGCATTTAAATGATGTCCAGCCAGTGGGACGTGAAACGGGCTGTACCCACGCGGCGGCATGGATAATGCCATCGGGTGAGCTGGTGGGCGGGCATGAAGATGTTGGCCGCCACGTTGCGTTAGATAAATTACTCGGCCACCGAGCCAAAGAGGGCGCACTCTGGCAGGAAGGCGCGGCGTTGGTTTCCAGCCGTGCCAGTTATGAAATGGTGCAGAAATCCGCCATGTGTGGCGTTGAGATTCTGTTCGCTGTCTCTGCGGCCACTACACTCGCGGTGGAGGTGGCTGAACGCTGCAACCTGACGCTGGTCGGTTTTTGCAAACCCGGCAGAGCGACGATTTATACCCATCCACAGCGGCTAATCAGTGCTCAAGATACGGGTGAGGAGCTGTAGGCCTGATAAGGCGTTGCAGTGGTATTGCCGGATGGCGCTACGCTTATCCGGCCTGCGGTCAGTATATATGCAGCTTTAATTATTTTGGCTATAGCTGTAGTTAGCATTTTCCCTGTTTTTCTCGCCTTTGTTTCCTCTCCAGCTTAAAAAAACGTGATATTTCTCGCATTTTCATACAATCACCTTATCGACATTTCTCCGCGAAATTACCGCAATCACGACCGTTATTTCTTCGTTTATTAACGCCATGATAATAAAGATATTTTGATAATAAATGTTATTTCGATCTCATTTTTTTAATGCGTGACAGATCACAAAAAATAGCCTTTAAACGATATCGTCAATATTTGACTGAGCGTTAATTATAACAATTGTGTGATCTTCGTTGCAAATAAGAGGCTTGAAGTCAGGGAAAAATGTTTACACGGGAACCGGCGAGGGCATGAAATGAAAATCGGGATTGTTATTAGTGGCGGAGACGTATCAGGAATTAATAACTTTATTTTCCAGATAGCAAAACTCGCTAATGCTGACATAACATTATTCAATGGAGGTATTTCTGGGCTGTTGGATAAAAATCATCATGAAGCCGCATGGCGTGATCTGGTCGATTATTCCATTGCATCGATTCCCATGATTACGTCAGGGCGTACCAGTCGTAAACTACAGCGTAGTGAGTATGAGGTTATTGCCAGAAAAATAAAATCATTGCGGATTGATGTTTTAATTATGGCGGGGGGTGATGGTAGTTTGCAATTCCTGAATACCCTGAGCGAGTTTGATATAAATTGCTTTGGTGTCGGGATGACCATCGATAATGATGTTTATGGCAGTGATTATACCATCGGTTTTTCGACAGCTTGTGAGCAGATTATTAAGGAGGTGTCTCGTCTAAGGAATACCGGTAGAGCGCTACCGGGTCGAGTTTTTATGGTTGAGATGTTGGGCGGCTACTGCGGTGAATTAACGTTACAGTCGGCGATTAAGTGTAATGCTGATATTGCGTTAATCCCGGAGTCTCAGATACCTCTGGAGGAACTGGCTAGCCGAGTTAAGCAAAAACTGGCAAATCAGAATAGTGTTGTCATTCTTTGCTCTGAAGGCTACACCAGAGAATATTCACCCGGTTTCCAGGGTGCTATTGATACGATGATAAAACAGCTAGAGCCGCGCATTGGTGTGCGCATTCGTAAGACCATTATTGGCTACGGATTACGTAATGGCGATCCAACTTGTGAAGAGATTTATCAAGGAACCATTATGGCTAATGAAGTGGTTCGCTGCATTCAATCAGGGATGAGAAATAAAGCCATTATTATAAATTCAAGTAACAAACCTATTCCGATAGATTTAGTAAGTATGAAAAAACGTCTGGTAGATACTGAAGGACACTATTACAAACTTGCCAAACAACTCAATATTATTTGAGGAGACCTTACATGCTGAAAATTCTTTGCGTATGTGGCTGCGGCCTTGGTTCTAGCTTTGCTATTGAAATGACGGCAAAGGCTGTTTTAAAAAAATTAGAGATTCCTGCTCATATCGAACATACCACGGTATCTGAAGCTGGAGCTTTTAAATCCGATATGATTCTGACTCAGAAAACATTTGCTGACATATTAACAGCCGATGCAAGTGAAGAAGAAATTAAGCGAGTGGTGATATTAAATAAACTCACTGACAAAGACGAAATAGAGAAAAAGATTGTCGCATTCTTGAATGAACGTAATCTACAGGTAGCCGACCATGAATAGTTTCGTTGAGTTTATCGTGAAAGATTTGCTTGGCCAGGCCTCTATTCTTGTTGCATTTATTGCGATGCTGGGGCTGGTTTTACAGAAAAAATCACTGGGCAAAACGGTTGAAGGGACATTTAAAACCCTGCTTGGTTTTTTGATTATGATGGCAGGCATTAACATTATTGTTGCCACACTTACGTTCCTGAATGACATATTTACTCAGGGATTCGGGATGAAGGGCTACATTACCGATGTGGCTGCTATTGCCGGATTAGCCAACCGTGAATTGGGATCGGAAGTCGCGCTAACGTTGCTGGTTATTTTTGCCGTTAACATCATTATTGCACGGCTGACACCACTGAAATATATCTTCCTGACCGGCCAGGCACTGCTGTGGATGGCAACCATTGGCGCTGTTATTGGCTATAAGGCTGGGTTAACAGGATTACCGCTGATCTTAACCGGGGGTATTTTTGGCGGTGTCATGGCGGTGCTGATGCCTGCTTTGGCCCAGCCGGTGGTAAGACGTATTACCGGTTCTGATGATGTCGCGCTAGGGCACTTTTGTACCATCGGTTATCTGGTACAGGCCGCAGTCGCCAAAGTGGTGGGTAAAGGTTCGCGCTCCACGGAAGATCTCGAATTACCGGATAATTTTAAATTCCTACAAGACACCTACCTCGCGATGGCGGTGGTGATGGTGCCGATGTATCTCATTCCTGCGCTGGCGGCAGGGCCTGAATATATCGGCCAGTTTTCAAATGGTGTGAACTACCTGATGTACGCGTTTATGCAATCTATTCAGTTCGTGGCGGGTGTCTTCGTGCTTTATAGTGGTGTGCGTTTACTGCTCAATGAACTTGTTCCCGCGTTTCGGGGAATTGCAATGCGTATTGTACCGGACGCAAAACCTGCGCTGGACTGCCCCGTATTATTTCCTTATGCCCCTAACGCGGTGATTGTGGGATTCCTCGCCACCACCGTTGGCTCCATTATTGGCATGTTGGTCTTCCCGATGTTTGGATTGGCGATGATTCTTCCTGGCCTGCTCACTAACTTTTTTGCGGGCGGTACTGCGGGGGTATTTGGCAATGCGCTAGGTGGGCGTCGTGGGGCGGTAATTGGTGGCGTCGTGCATGGCCTCTTTATTACCTTTCTTCCGGCTATCCTGGTACCGATGCTCGAAAGCTATGGATTTACAGGCGTCACCTTTAGCGATTCGGACGTTATTAGCTCTGGGCTTGTATTAGGTCATGCCTTCCAAAATAACTGGTTATTCGTCGCATTATTTATTGTTTTTGTCGCCGCACTGGCATGGTTCGTCAACGCAAAATCAACTAAGCCGCAAGGGGAAAATATTCATGAGTCTGTATAATTTCAACGATATCTTGAAAATTGCTCAGGAAAGAAATTTTAAGGCCATTGGGTCATTCAATTTACACTGTATTGAAATGCTTCCTGCCTTTTTTAAAGCAGCAAAAGAGAGTCATAGCCCATTAATGATTCAGATCTCAACGGGCACGGCTGAATATTTAGGATATCGCTTATTGGTTGATGCAGTTTGCTCATTGGCAGAAAGTGAAAATGTACCAACATGCCTGCACCTGGATCACTGCTCTGATATTAACGCCATTAAAACGGCAATGGACGCTGGGTTTTCGTCTGTAATGTACGATGGTTCTCATCTGGAACTGGATGAGAATATTGGCAACACGAGAATTGTCGTTGAAATGGCAAGGCCGAGAAATATCACCGTTGAAGGTGAACTTGGGGCCATTGGCGGCTCAGAGGATGGCAAGGCCGTAGCGGCAGAAGATATCTGTTTTACGACGGTTGAAGATGCGAAACGTTTTGTTGATGAAACTCAGGTCGATATGTTGGCCGTTTCTGTGGGCACGGTACATGGTCTGTATACTGGTAAAGCCAGAATACAGCATCAGCGGCTAAAAGAGATTAGTGATGCAACCGGTGTACCTTTAGTCCTGCATGGTGGTACGGGGGTTAGCGACGAAGATATGCGACAAGCGGTCACTGAAGGTATTAACAAAGTGAATGTTGGTACTGAAATGAACGTACAGTGGGTTGACCAGTGTAAGACCACCTTTGAAAAAGGGAAAGTGAATGACAGTGTGCGGAAGTTTTTAATTCCGGCAAATAATGCCGTTGCGCATGTATTAATGGAAAAAATAGCGCTATTTAAATAACTTTTATTCTCTTAATAAATATCCGTTGTCCTGTAGTTCATCAGGAGGGGTTGCTATGTTTAAATCTTTAAAAACGTTATGGAAAAAAGATGACAAACCGTCACAGAATTATGATGAACAGTCCCGTCTGTTGGCGGAAGAAATAGCCAGGCAGGAAGTTGAATTACAGGACAATCCGGGAAATAGTGAAATCCAGAAAGCATTAATGTTGACCTATAATCGAGCGTTGCCGGTTTATGCCAAAAGCCAAACGCATCGACACAAAATTGATTCTCTATTTATTCGCATTGATGAGTTACGCAATATTATTCGTCGTAATATTTAGGGAGGGATAATGACGATAAAAGATCTTCTCATTGAAGCCGATGCAATTCAGGTCGGCGTTAAGGAATCTGACTGGCAAAAAGTGATTCAGTTGGCTGCCAGCCCACTGATCGCAAAGGGGTATATATCCGCAGAATACGGCCAGGCGGTTATTGATAATACGCTCAGCCACGGCGCGTATTACGTTTTTGATGAGGGTATCGCTATTCCTCATGCTCGCCCAGAATGTGGAGTGATACGCAACTGCTTCAGCCTGGTGTTATTGGATAAACCTATTCAGTTTGCGGATAGCGAAGCCGCCGATATTGTGATTATGTTTGGCGCCGAGGACAGTAATTCACACATTGAAGAGGGGATTCGCGCCATTGTCGCACTGCTTGATAACAACGAGCGGATGGCAAAATTGAGAATGGCGAGTTCCAGAGAGGAGGTGGTTGCATTGCTATGAAAAGACACCTTACGCCAGAGTGTAAAACGGTCATTTTAATTAACGGTATACCTGCATCGGGAAAGAGCACGATAACACAGCAAC